>NZ_DBHKZK010000049.1:46174-146233 GCF_057314735.1 Cardiobacterium sp. | reverse complement strand
AGTTTGCGGTCGAGCTCCGCCTGGGCAAAAAAAGCCGCGGCCTTGCGCAGGATTTTGAACCGCCCTAAAAAATCAGGAGGGATAACTATCTGTGAGAGCCTGTTTAAAATCTTGGAGAACCGCATTTTTCCGTATGCTTGTGTAGGAAACTGAAAACCGGGAAAACAGCCAATATGCCCCCTCTCCCCGTGGGACCGGAACAGCTCGCGCAGCGAGAGAGGGCCGGGGTGAGGGCAGCAAACGATTGAAAAAACCGGAATTTCGATTCATGAACAACATCCCTCCCCGACCCTCCCCCGCTACGGGCTTCGCCCTGCAGGGGGAGGGGGATTTTGAACAGGCTCTAAGGTTTGCGGCAATTTTTAGTCTGAATTTTGTCCTTTACGCCGAGATTTATGGATGTGGTTTGTCGTCCGGCGCGTGCCAGTTGCCGTTGCGCCCCGGTAGGTTGCGCCAGGTTTCGTTTTGTTCGAGCAGGATTTTGGCGCTGGTGCGCAAGTCGCGCACCTCCGCCTCCGGCAGGTAGAAGGTGGTACCGATGTTCAGTACCCGCTTTTTCAGCGCACCGTCGGGCAGGTCGTTCAGGTCGAGATTGATGTAGTGCAGCGTCGGGCGCGTGCCCGTGTGGCGGTGCTGGTTCCATGTGTCGGTGAAACGCTGGAAATTGCGGATGCTTTGTTCGGTGTTCTGGTCGATGGGGACGTTGATGATGGCGGCGGCGACGTCGCGCAGGCCGGGGATGTCCGGGCTTTGGTCGATGGTGCTGTCGAGGCGGTTCTGTGCATTGATGCTGATGACGATGATGTCGCGGATATTGCCGTCGGCGATGCGTGCGCGCAGGGCGTCGCCGTGGATGTCGCTGTAGTCGAGGATGCTGTGCAGGCCGAGGTTGTCGGTGAGGCCGCCGTCCAGCAGGTGAATGTACGGGCGGGCGGCGCTGTTCTGATAAGGCACGGTGTAGCGTGCGAGGGTGTCGCGGTCGCCTTGTGCCAACGGTGGCGGGGTATAGCGGCAGTGGCCGCCGTGGTTGTTGAGGGTGATAGGCGCGAATATGAGCGGCACCGCGCTGGAAGCGGCAACGGCGCGGGCGACGGGCATCTGGCCGAGGTCAAGGCAGAGCGCGTCAAAGTGTTCCTGGGTAAATTCAATGCGCTGGCCGATGCTCATGTCGGTGGCGCTGATGAGGGCGAACGGCCCCTTGCGCCGCGTGGCGAGGTCGGCGAAGGTCGCGCCGTGGTAGAGCAGGCGGTCGAGTTCTTCGGCGAGCAGGTCGCCGCGTCCGTATTGCGGGCTGGTGAGGCGCGGCAGGTTGGCCAGGGAAAAAAGCTGGCGCAGTACGGTACTTTGCAGGTTTTGTTGCAAAAATTCGCGCTCAAAACGCGGCACGGTTTCTTTGCCGTGCAGGGCGAGATAGGTGGCAAGCACCGAACCGCCGGAGACACCATGCACGAGGTCGGTTTTTTCCAGCATCGTCGCAGTTTTGCCGTGGCCGGTGATGGGCGTGGCGGCGAGGACTTCGAGCACGCCATAGCCAAAGGCGGCGGCGCGGCTGCCACCGCCGGAAATGAGGAGGACGAGCAGCAGGTCGTCATCCTGGTTGTTTTGAAAAAGGTTTTGCAGGCGGTAGCCGCGGCTGTGGTCGATGTGATCAAGGGTTGCAAGCGGCTGGTATTGCACGCTGCCGCAGGCGGTGAGAAGGCAGGCGAGGAGCAGGGTGGCGAGGGTTTTCATGGCGGGTTTGGGCGGGGTTATGGCGATATGCTCAAAGTTCTGTACAGGGCGCACCACCGGGGTTGTTTGCGTCGTTTGGGATGTGGTCGCTGATGCGGATGGTTTGCAGCCCACCCCGGCGCCGCAAATTGTCGCCATGTCCCGGACGGTGCGCCGAGGCGCACCCTATGGCAGGCTCCGCGCGCAGGGTGCATGGCGGCGCCTAAGGGCCGTTTGCAATTCAGCCGTGGGCCTTTGCAGGTTGGGTTACGCGCTGCGCGCTAACCCAACCTACGCGCAAAATCATCGTGTTATGACTAAATTACTATCGTTCGGGCGGTTATGGACTTCGTCCTAACCGCCCCTACGGGCTTCGCCCTGAAGGCAAACAGCCTCTAATGTGGTTTGTTGGGGCTGGTTTTGTGTTGTCCCGCCTGTTGCAGCCGTTCGAGGGTGCGGCGTACTTGTGCGGTTTTCGGGTGGTCGGGGTAGTGCGCAATCAGTTGTTGCAACAGGTGCAGCGCCCGCTCGCGCTCGCCTTTTTTGTCCAGCGCGCGGGCGGCGCAGTAGTAGTTGTCGAGGATGTGTTTGTGGCCGGGGTGGCGTTGGGCGAAGTTGCGGGTCAGCGCGAGGACGATGTCGTAGTCGTGGTGTTCAACCGCCATTCGCGCCAGTGGCTGGATCCAGTCGGCAGGCAGGCGGGCGGGGTCGTCCAGCGCTATGTTTTCTACCGCTTTGCGCACGAGGAGGTAGCAACGTTCGTTGCCTTGTGCGGCGGCTTCTATCAGGCGCTGTTCGAGGGTTTGCAGCGCGTCATAGCGGCGGTGCACGCTGTAGTGTTCGTAGAGGCGGCGGTAGGCGGGGAAGTATTGGGCGATGTTGTGCTGCGCCGTAGCGTAGGGCAGGAGCAGGGCTTCCATTTGGTCGAAGCTGCCTTCGTTGCGCAGGGTGTCGGCGGCGAGCAGGTCTTGCGCGAATTGTTTTTTGGCGTCGTCGTCCATGCGGTAGGTGTCGGCTTCGTAGAGGGCGCGCTGTTCGGCTTCGCTGAGTTCTTGCGGGATGTCGGCGCGCATGAAGTAGCCGATGTACATGTAGATAAGGGCAATGGCAAGGACGACGACGATTTCCATGCCGATGATAATCAGGCCTTCGCTGCGCATCAGGGCGGCAAGGAAACCGAAAACGAAAGACAGCGAAAAGGCGACCAGTAGCGGGAACAGCAGCAGGGCAAGGTAGTTTTTAATCCCCATGTTGTTGATGGTGATGAGCCAGGCGCGCGGGCTAATCATGCTGAGGATGCTGTCGTTGCCGACGAGGTTCATCACCATCGCCGGCATGAAGAGGCTGTTGATGAGGATGAGGCAGAGTTGCCAGCTTTTCAGGCCAAACAGGAAGGCGATCGGCAGGGTGGCAAGCGCGAGCAGGATGCTGCCGGCGATGTATTTGAGCGGGGTGAGGAAGGGAACGAGGCTGACCGGTGCGAAAGGCACGGGTTCGTCTTCCAGGCCTTCGGAGAGGCGGAGGATGCCGTCGAACATTTTGCAGAGGAAGAGGAAGCCGGCGATGATTTTCAGCGCGATCATGCCGTAGTTGGCGGGAATGGCTTTGGAGGTTTCCATCATCGCGGTGAAGCAGCGTACTTCGTTCAGGTCGCAGTCGAGGGCAACGCCGTGCGCCTGGAAGATTTCTTTCATGGTGTGGAGGTGTTTCAGGGTTTCCAGGCCTTCCAGGCAGAGGACGACGGCGAGGATGCCCCAGTAGAGCGCGTTGCCGGGGCGGAAAAGAAAGCGGATGGCGCGTTTGAGTTTGTTGAGGTTTTCGTTCATGGCGGTTGGGGTAGTGGTGGTAAAAAAATTGGGCGGTTACGCCGCAAGCGTTTAACCGCCCTTATATGCTCCCCGCCGGGGAAGGGCGGGAGAAATCAGTCTTCCGGTACCGGTGGCGGCTCGGCCGGGCGGTAGCGCAGGTGCAGGCTGATGAGCTGGCGCTGGTTGGCCTTGCTCACGGTCGCCTGCCAGTCGCCGAGGTCGGCGGTTTCGCCAATTTCCGGCATTTTGCCGAGGATGTGCTGGATGTAGCCGCCGATGGTGTCGGCGTCTTCGTCGGAAAGGTCGGCGTTGAAGGTTTCGTTGTAGGTGGCAATCGGTGTCAGCGCGCTCACCTGGTAGCTGCCGTCGCTGTTGGGGGTGATGGGGGAAGCGGCAATTTCGTCGTGTTCGTCGTCAATTTCGCCGACGATTTCTTCGATGACGTCTTCGATGGTGACGAGGCCGGAGAGGTTGCCGTATTCGTCGATGACGAGCGCCATGTGGTTGCGGTTGGTCTTGAAGTCGCGCAGCATCGCGTCCAGCGGTTTGCTTTCGGGGACGATGGTCGCCGGGCGCAGCAGGGTGCTGATGTCTTCCGGCAGTTGCTGGCGGAAGGCGTGCGGCAGCAGGTCTTTGGAGAGGAGGATGCCGCGGATTTGTTCGTGGGTTTCGTCCACCACGGGGTAGCGCGAGTGGCCGGATTCGATGATGACGTTGAAGATTTGTTCAAGGCTCCAGTCTTCTTCGATGAGCAGCATTTGTCCGCGCGGGATCATGATGTCGCGCACGCGGGTGTCGCCGAGGGTGGTGAGGCGTTCGAGCATTTGCGCGGTTTCGTCGCCGATGTCGCCGCTCGCGCGTGCCTGGGTGACGAGTTCGTGAAAGGTGGTGTGAAAGTCGGGTTCTTCGTTGTTGCTCCACAGCGCGGTGAGGCGACTGAGGAGCGAGGGCTTGGGTTCCGGGTGTTCTTCGCTCATGGGATGGTTGGGTTTTGGGGGAAGGCGGTATTTTAGGGGTTATTTTTTTCGGGTGAACAGTTTGCCAATCAGGTTGCCGACGCTGTTGCCGGGTGCGGATGCGGTGGTATCGGTGTCGTCGTCTTCAAAGCCGTAGCGTTCTTCGTTTTGGCGCATGATGCGGTATTGTTCTTCGTATTTGGCGATGGTTTTGGCATCAACTTTGCGCCGCACCGAGGTGCTGCCGACGAACAGGCCATTGCTGATAATCGGCGCGACGGTGGCATAGACCCAGTAGTAGCGCCCGTCTTTGCGCAGGTTTTTGACGTAACCATGCCATTCCGAGCCGCCGATGATGGTATCCCACAGGTCTTTGAAGGCGGATTTTGGCATATCGGGATGGCGGATGATGTAGTGCGGTGCGCCGATGAGTTCGCGCTGGCTGTAGCCGCTGATTTCGGTGAAGACGCGGTTGACGTGGGTGATGATGCCGCTGGCGTCAGTACGCGAGATGAGAATGGTGCCGTCGTTTTGGTTGTAACCTTCGTCCACGGTGTAAACGATGCGGCGCTCGCCATCGTAATAGGTGAGTTCGTGGCGGGTGGCTTTGCCGGCGGGTTTGACCATGTTGGGCAGGCGGGGCATCGTTCTTTCCTTTTAACTTGCAGGTGGTTGGGTGGCTTTCCGGGTGATTGCCGGTTGTTCATATTATAGGGCGCGCCCTGCGGTTGTGCCAGTTGGGACGCTATTGCAGCGCTGCCAGCAGCGCCTGTTGCAGCGCGGTGAGGGTTGCTGGGTCGGTGAGCGGGCGGTGGGCGGCGTCGGTGAGGTGGAAGCTGTCTTCGGCTTTTTCGCCGAAGGTGCTGATTTTGGCGTGGCTGATGTGTACGCCGTGCGCGAGCAGGATGCGGCTCACCAGCGAGAGCAGGCCGTGCCGGTCTTTGCAGGTGAGTTCGAGGGTGGTGTGCGCCGCTTCTTGCTGGATGTGGACGCGGGGGCGGATGGTGAAGTGTTTGTCGCGGCTGCCGGGCAGGCGGCGGGCGAGCGGCGGCGGCGGGCGGTTGTCGGCGATGTGGCGTTCGAGTTCGTGTGCGAGTTCGGGCGCGGGTGGCGGTGTTTCGCCGAGGGTGTATTCCTGGATGGTGAGGCGGTGGTCGCGCGTGGTGTAGAGGCGCGCTTCGTGGATGTTGTGGTTGTGTTTTTCGAGGTAGTGGGTGATGCGCGCCAGCAGGATGTCCGCCGGGTTGGGACTGCTGATGATGAGGCGCGGCGGGTGTTGCTGGATGAGGCTTGCGGCGTGTGGTTTGCCGTGTGTCAGGGGCGGTTTGTGGTTTGTTTGGGGTGCGGTCGCTGGCGCGGTTGGTTTGCTGCCCCCACCCCGACCCTCCCCCACGGGGGAGGGGGCCGAATGGTATGCAACCTTTGGAGGTGGTTTGTGGTTTGTTTGGGATGCGGTCGCTGGCGCGGATGGTTTGCTGCCCCCACCCCGGGTTCCCACGAAAAATGCGTCTGCATTTTTCGTGGGGAGCCCCCGACCCTCCCCCACGGGGGAGGGAGCCGAATGGTATGCAACCTTTGGAGGTGGTTTGTGGTTTGTTTGGGGTGTGGTCGCTGGCGCGGTTGGTTTGCTGCCCCCACACCGGCCCTCCCCCACGGGGGAGGGGGTGGAATGGTTTGCAACCTTTGGCGGTAGTTTGTGGTTTGTTTGGGGTGCGGTCGCTGGCGCGGTTGGTTTGCTGCCCCCACCCCAGCCCTTTCTCGCACTGCGCGCGAGCTGTCCCAGTCCCACGGGGGAGGGGGACGAATGGTATGCAACCTTTGGAGATGGTTTGTGGTTTGTTTGGGGTGTGGTCGCTGGCGCGGCTGGTTTGCTGCCCCCACCCCGACCCTCCCCCACGGGGGAGGGGGCAGTTTGGTGGATGTCCGCAGGGCGGAGTCCGTCATGGGGCGGGGTTGGGTGGTAAGCCGTGCCTAGTAAATGGCGGGTTTTGGCGGCGATGGCGGCGGCGGTTTCGCCACGAAAGCAGGCTTCGGGTAACTGCGCCCAGAGGGCGTCAATGGTGGCGGGGGCGGCGGCGAGTTGCGCTTTGGCTTGTGCGCGCGCGTGTTGTTCTTGTTCGTGCAGGCTGTCCTGGTGATGTTCGAGTTGGTGCCGGGTTTGGCGGTAGAGGTCGTGGATGAGGCTCGCCCGCCAGTTGTTCCAGAGGGTAGGGTTGGTGGCGCTGATGTCGGCGATGGTGAGAAGGTAGAGGTTGTCGAGGTGGTCGCGGTCGGGGATGGTGGCGGCGTAGGCGGCGATGGTCGCCGGGTCGGTCAGGTCTTTTTTTTGTGCAGTCAGGCTGTGGTCAAGGTGGTGCGCGACGAGCCAGACGAGTTGGGCGCGGTCTTCCGGGCTGATGGCGTCGTTTTCGCGGGCGTAGAGGTCGGCGATTTGTGCGCCGGTCTGGCTGTGGTCGCCGTCGTAACCTTTGCCGATGTCGTGAAAGAGGGCGGCGAGGTAGAGGATGGTCGGGTTTTGCAGGCCGCTGATGATGGCGGCGACTTCGGGGTAGGCGGGGTCGGGGCGCACGAGGCGGTCGAGGGTTTCGATGAGTTTGAGGGTGTGCTGGTCAACGGTGTATTGGTGGAAGAGGTCGTATTGCATCCGCCCGGTGATGTGGGCGAAGGCGGGGATGATGCGGTAGAGCAGGCCGTATTGGTGGATGCGCGCCAGTTGCGGGTACACGGTGCCGGGGCGGGCGAGCAGGGCGAGGAAGGCGCGGCGGTTGTCGGCGTCGCGGCGGCGGGCGATGTTGGTTAGTTCGTCGCGGTGGCGGCGGATGTGGCGCACGAGGTCGGGGTGCGGTTCGTGTATCGCCGGGTTTTGTTGCAGGTACTGGAACATTGCCCACGGCTGCTGCGGGTTTTGGGTGAATGCCGCCGGGTCGCGCAGGGTGAGTTTGCCGTGCTGGCTGGCGTAGTCGGCAGTCAGCGGTACGGCGGGCTGCGGCGGCTGGTGGTCGGCTTCGATGTGGCTCACCACGCGCTGGTTGATGCGGCGGATGCGCATACTGTGCTGGTAGTAGTGCTGCATCAGTTGTTCGATGGCGAGGTTGTGCCGCTGGTCGCGGTAGCCGAAAGTGGCGGCGAGACGTTTTTGTTGTTCAAAGTCGAGGGTGTTTTTTTGCCGCGCGCCGCCGAGGTGCAGGGCGAAGCGGATGCGCCAGAGGGCGTCGCGGCTTTGTTTGAGTCCGGCGGATTCGCCTTCGGTCATCAGGTGACGGGCGATGAGGGTGGCGTGGCTGCGGTCGTGGTAGCAGTAGGCGGTGAGCCAGTCAATCATCTGGTAGTCGCGCAGGCCGCCGTTGCCGTTTTTCAGGTTGGGTTCGAGCTGGCCGTGCTGTTTGCCGTCGCGCGCGCGCTGTTCCTGCTGTTTGTGGCGGATGTAGGCGGTTTTGCTGATGAGCGGCGGCCGGGCGGGGTCGATGGGCTGCGCTTCGCCCGCCAGTTGGCGGTTTTCCAGCAGGCTGGTGAGGAGGTCGGTGTCGGCGGTCGCGGCGGCGTTGAGGTCGCTGGTGTGGTGGACGTGCTGCGCGATGTCGAGACCAAGTTGCCACAGGGTTTGGATGTAGGTTTCGATGGCGTCGCGGTCGGTTTCGTCCGGGGTGAGCAGCAGCAGGTCGATGTCGGAGGCAGGGAAGAGTTCAGCGCGCCCGTAGCCGCCGATGGCGTAGAGGCGGACGCGCGGGTCGCTGATGCAGCGCTGGTAAAGGCCGCTGATGATGCAGTCAATCTGCGCGGTGTAGTGGGTGATGAGGCGGTGGACGTCGTAATCGCGCCCGCTGATGTGCGCGGCAAGCGCATGGCGCAGGGCGCGCAGGTAGTCGCGGGCGCGCGCGGCTTCTTCGGGGAGCGGCAGGGATGCGGGTTGCCAGTCGGGGAGGTCAGGGGAGGGCATGGCGGTCAGTTATTGATGTATACGGCGAGTAATGTCCACAAAAACAGCGGCATGACGATACTGGCGTAGACAATGGTGATGATTTCGAAAAGGGGGCTGTTTCCCATGCCTTTGTCGCGCAGACGCTCCATCGCTACGACAAGTAGCCACATGATGAGCAGCAATATGTTGGAAAACCAAAAGGGGATGTGAATTCGCCTGGCCAGGATGAAATAGGGCAATATCAGAAATCCCACAAAGAGCGTTGTCATAACTCTACATAGGGTGAATTTGTCTTCCGGGGTCATGGGGAGATTTTCCATTGGCTTACATTTTGGGTGCGCGTCATGTAAAAAGATGCGCCGGAGCGCATCTTGCAGGGGCTATTTTTGATGCCCGGTCGGGCTGAAGCGTTCGCGTTCGGCGGCGCCGAGGGTGAAGATTTCGTAGCCGTCGGCGGTGACGGCGAGGGTGTGTTCCCATTGTGCAGACAGCGAGCGGTCGCGGGTGACAACCGTCCAGCCGTCGCCGAGGATTTTGAGGGCGGCTTTGCCCGCGTTAATCATCGGCTCAATGGTGAAGGTCATGCCTTTTTCGAGGGTGAGGCCTTTGCCCGGCTGGCCGAAATGCACCACTTGCGGGTCTTCGTGGAAGCCACGGCCAATGCCGTGTCCGCAAAATTCGCGCACGACGGAGAAGCGTTCGGCTTCGGCAAAGCTCTGGATGGCGTGGCCGATGTCGCCCAGTGTCGCGCCGGGGCGGACGGTGCGGATGCCGCGCCACATCGCTTCGTAGGTGATGTCCACCAGGCGGCGGCCGAGTACGCCGACGTCGCCGACGAGGTAGGTGCGGTTGGTGTCGCCGTGCCAGCCGTCCTTGATGACGGTGACGTCGATGTTGACGATGTCGCCGTTTTTCAGGGTTTTTTCCGAGGGGATGCCGTGGCAGATGACGTGGTTGACGGAGATGCAGGTCGAAGCGGGGAAGGGCGGGCTGCCGTAGTTGAGGCAGGCGGGGATGGCCTGTTGTACGTTCACAATGTAGTCGTGGCAGCGGCGGTCCAGTTCGGCGGTGCTGACGCCGGGGACGACGTAGGGCGCAATCATGTCTAGCACATCGGCGGCGAGCCGCCCGGCGACGCGCATTTGGGCGAGGTCTGCTTCGCTTTTCAGGGTAATGGTCATGGTTTTTTCGTTTGGTAAATGAGGCGGGGCATGGTATAAAGCGCGCGCCTTTCTGGCAACTAAATCACACAAACGCTGTTTTCGACGCTCCGGGTGCCTGCGGGTTGGAGCGTTTGCGCGTTTGGAGGCCTAACCCTTTATGGAGTAAATACTATGAGTAAAGTCAGTATGCGCGAGCTGTTTGAGGCAGGCGCACACTTCGGGCACCGTACCCGTTTCTGGAATCCCAAGATGGCGCCTTATATTTATGGCAAGCGGGGCGACATCCACATTATCAACCTCGAAAAGACGGTGCCGATGTTGAACGACGCGCTGAATTTTGTCGGCACGGTTGTCGCCAACGGCGGCAGCGTGATGTTCGTCGGCACCAAGCGCAGCGCTTCTGAAGCGGTCGGCGAAGCGGCTGCCCGCTGCGGCATGCCGTATGTCAATTTCCGCTGGCTCGGCGGGATGATGACCAACTTCAAGACCATCCGCCAGTCCATCAACCGCCTCGAAGCGATTGAACGCATGGCCGAAGACGGCACGTTCCAAAAGCTGGTGAAGAAAGAGGTCATCGTGCTGGGTCGTGAACGCGACAAGCTCGCCCGCTCACTCACCGGCATCCGCCATATGCGCCGTCTGCCCGATGTGCTGTTCGTCATCGACGTAGGCCATGAGCACATCGCCATTCAGGAAGCGAAGAAGCTCGGCATTCCAGTCGTTGGCGTCGTTGATACCAACAGCCAGCTTGATGGTGTTGATTACATCATTCCGGGCAACGACGACTCTGTCCGCGCCATCCGCCTGTATGTGGACGCGGTCGCCAGCGCGATTGAGGAAGCCAAGGCTTCTGTGACCGCCCGTGGCGGCGAGAACGCCGAGAAGGCGCTGGAAGAAGCGGTCGTGGCTGATGAACCGGCTGCTGAAGCTGCCGAAAGCGGCGACGCCGAGTAATTTGTCTGTTTTTGCATGATTAAAGGCTGCGGCACGTCCGCAGCCGTCCTTGTTTTCAGGAGTTGAATATGTCCATTTCCGCCCAATTAGTAAAAGAGCTGCGCGAACGTACCGGCGCAGGCATGATGGAGTGCAAGAAGGCACTGCTCGAAACCAAAGGCGATATTGAAGCTGCCGTTGAACATATGCGCAAAACCGGCCTCGCCAAGGCCGACAAGAAAGCCGGCCGCGTTGCTGCCGAAGGCGCGCTGGTTGTCTCCATCAGCGATGACGCCAAGGTCGCTACCATCCTTGAAGCCAACTGCGAAACCGACTTTGTTGCCATGGGCGACGAGTTCCGTGGTTTTGCCAACCGTCTCGCCGAAGTGGCGCGCACGCAAAAGCTGGCCGACATTGACGCGCTGAATGCCGCCGAAGTCGCACCGGGCGTGACCGCCGACGAGCGTCGCCGCGAGCTGGTCGCGAAAATCGGCGAAAACATGACCATCCGCCGTTTCGTCACCCTGACTGCGGGCAGCGGTGTTATCGGCCACTATCTGCACGGTCAAAAAATCGGCGTGCTGGTAGAAATCACCACCGGCGACGTTGAACTGGCGAAAGACATCGCGATGCACATCGCCGCCAGCAACCCGATTTCGCTCGATGCCGCTTCCCTGCCGCAGGATTTCCTCGACAAGGAAAACGAAATCCACCGCGCCAAGGCCGAGCAAAGTGGCAAACCGGCGAACATCATCGAGAAGATGGTCGAAGGCGCGATGAAAAAGCTGTTCAGCGAAGTGACGCTGAAAGGGCAGTCTTTCGTCAAAAACCCGGACATCACCGTTGAGCAGTTGCTGAAAGAAAAAGGCGCTGACGTGGTGCAATTCACCCGCTTCGAGCTGGGCGAAGGCATCGAGAAGGAAGAATCCGATTTTGTTGCCGAAGTTATGGCGCAGGCCAAAGGCGTTTAAGTCTTGACCGCCCGCAAAACCGCCGCCCGTCGGCGGTTTTTTTATGCCGTGCAACGTATAATGCGCGCGCCCTATAACAATCCGGAGAACACACACATGACTACAGGCAATCCCCCTAAATACAAAAGAATTTTGCTGAAAATGAGCGGCGAGGCGCTGATGGGCGACCAGGCTTTCGGCCTGGACGCGAAAGTGGTACGCCGCATCGCCGGAGAAATCCGCCAACTGGTAGAGTCCGGCGTGGAAATCGCCATCGTTGTTGGTGGCGGCAACCTCTTTCGCGGCGCGCAACTGGCGGCGCTCGGCATGGAGCGCGTCACCGGCGACCACATGGGAATGCTAGCGACGCTGATGAATGCGCTTGCCATTCAGGACGCGCTGGAGCAGATTGACGTGCCGGTGCGGGTAATGTCGGCGCTGATTATCGACCAGGTCTGCGAGCCGTTCATCCGCCGCCGCGCCATCCGCCACCTGGAAAAGGGCAGGGTGGTCATCTGCGCCGCCGGCACCGGCAACCCGTTTTTCACTACCGATAGCGCCGCCAGCCTGCGTGCGATTGAGCTGGAAGTCGATGCGATGTTCAAGGCGACCAAGGTCGATGGCGTCTATTCCAAAGACCCCAAACGCTTTGATGATGCGGTAAAATACGACGCCCTCAGCTACCGTCAGGTACTCACCGAAAACCTCAATGTCATGGACGCAACTTCCGTGGTGATGTGCCGCGACAATGATATGCCGATGGTGGTATTTGACATGACCAAACCCGATGAAATCGTGCGTGCTGTCTTCGATGACGGCGTTGGCACGGTCATTCACGCCTAAGGAGTTTATATGATGCAGACCATCCAGAAAGATGCCGCCACGCGCATGGAAAAATCCGTGCAGTCGCTCGAACACGAGTTGAGCAAAATCCGCACCGGACGGGCAAACGTCAGCCTGCTGGACCACGTCCAGGTCGAATACTACGGCTCAATGGTGCCGCTGTCGCAGGCGGCGAACGTCTCCGTCACCGACTACCGCAGCCTCACCATCCAGGTATGGGAGCGCAACATGGTCGCCGTCATCGAAAAAGCGCTGATTAACTCCGACCTCGGCCTGACGCCGAACACCGCCGGGCAAAACATCCACATCAACCTGCCGCCGCTCACCGAAGAACGCCGCAAAGACTTGGTCAAAATTGTGCGTAACGAAGGCGAACAGGCAAAAGTCGCCATCCGCAACGTGCGCCGCGATGCCAACCAAAGCATCAAACAGCTCGTCACCGACAAACAGGCATCCGAAGACGACGAGCGCCGTGCCGAGGCGGAAATCCAGAAACTGACCGACAAATACGTCGAACAGGTGGACAAAGTCCTCGCCGACAAAGAAAAGGAACTGATGGAAGTTTGATGAGCGCCGCGCAAACCCCGCCTGCCCACGTCGCCATCATCATGGATGGCAATGGCCGCTGGGCGCAGCAACACCTGCGCCCGCGCGCCTTTGGCCACAAGGCCGGACGGGTAGCGGTGGACCGCGTCGTCACCGCCTGCGCCAAGGCGGGCGTGCAAACCCTCAGCCTCTATGCTTTTAGCACCGAAAACTGGCGCCGACCCGCGCACGAAGTCAAAGTGCTGATGGAACTAATCGAAGCGGCGCTGCGTGAAGAAGCGGAAAAAATGCGGAAAAACGACATCCGCCTGCGCGTCCTCGGCGACCGCAGCCCGCTTTCCGCCTCGCTCTGCAACGCCATTGACGAAGCAGAGGCGCTGACCGCCGATGGCACGCGCATGAACGTCGTCCTTGCCATCAACTACAGCGGCCAATGGGCATTGTGCGAAACCGCCCGCCGTTTGGCGCAAGCGGTCACGCGGGGCGAACTGCAAGCGGATGCCATCAACGAAAGCGATTTCGCTGCCCACCGCCCGATGCCTGACCTGCCGCCGGTTGACCTGCTCATCCGCAGCAGCGGCGAAATGCGCCTGAGCAACTTCCACCTGTGGGAGCTCGCCTACGCCGAACTGTGGTTCACCGACGTGCTGTGGCCGGACTTCGGCGAAGCACAATTGCAAGCGGCGTTCGCCGCCTATCACCACCGCGACCGCCGCTTTGGCGCGCTGTCGCACACCTGACGGACAAAAACGCCATGCTGCTTTACCGCATCCTGACCGTACTGGTCATTGCCCCGCTATTCTTCTGGATTAACCTCTACGCCGACGCGGTCTGGTTTAACCTCTTTTGGCTGGCGCTGGTTGCCCTCGCCGCGCGCGAATGGGGCAACCTGTTGCGCTGGAAACCGCGCAGCCGGTGGAAATACGCCCTCATCAACACTGGCATCGCCGCGCTCGGCCTGCTCCTGCTCGAGTACGGCCTCGGTGGCGTCGCCAAAAGCCGCTTGCTGTTCTACTTTCTCGCCGCCGCCTCATTCATCTGGCTGTTCATCGTGCCATACGCGCTCTACCGCTATGGCCGCGACCAGCGCCTCAACCTGCCCGACAGCCTGCTTGCCGTCGCCGGCTCGGTGATGCTGCTCGCCTTCGTCTGGGCAACCGTTGCCATCCAGCGCATGATTGGCGGCGGCGGCCTGCTTGGCCTCTTTATCATCGTCTGGTGCAGCGACATCGGTGCCTACTTCGCCGGTCGCCATTACGGCAAACGCAAACTGGCGGAAAAAATCAGCCCGAAAAAAACCGTCGAAGGCTTCATCGGCGGCTTCCTCGCGGCGATGCTGGCGGCGCTGGTGTTGTCATTCATCGTCAAACTGCCGCTCGGCCTCTGCCCGTTCCTGCCGCTGACCGCGCTGGTCGTTATCTACGCCGCCATCGGCGACCTGTGGGAAAGCGTGCTCAAACGCCGCGCCGGTATCAAGGACAGCAGCAACATCCTGCCCGGCCACGGCGGCATCCTCGACCGCATCGACAGCTGGCTCTCGGCAATGGTGCTGTGGGCGGCAGGCTTCCTCTACGCCAACCTTTTCTGAACACCATCACTGCAAGGAGACGCAGGCAATGTTACCCGCGCTTTGGGGAATACTCGGCTTTATCATCACCATCGGCATCCTCGTCACCATCCACGAATGGGGACACTTCTGGGTCGCACGCCGCTGCGACGTCAAAATCATCCGCTTCTCGCTCGGCTTCGGCAAACCCTTCCTCAGCTGGCGCGGCAAAAAAGACGGCACGCTCTACACCCTCGCCCCCATCCCGCTGGGCGGCTTCGTGCAAATGCTGGGCGAGAGCAGCGACGAAGCGGTTGAAGAAGGCGAAAAACACCGCACCTTCCAGTCCAAAAAAGCCTGGCAACGCTTTCTTATTGCCTTTGCCGGACCTGCGGTCAACCTCCTCTTTGCCGTTCTCGCCTTCGCTGCCCTGTATCTTTACGGCGTGCAGGGCTTGCGTCCGGAAATTGCGTACATAGCGCCGGACAGCCTCGCCAGCAAAGCGGGATTACAGGTTGGCGACCAAATACGCGCGATCGCAGGCAAAGACATCCTGCTCAGCAGCGACGCGCATATCGCCCTCGTGGGCGCGCCGCGCCGCAGCGACGTCAACCTCGTCATCCAGCGCGACGGTGAAGAACGTATCCTCGCGCTTGATCTCAGCGGATTGCGCGCGGGCGACGAGCTGAAAATGGACGAAGCGACCGGGCTCTACCTTGTTGACGAATGGCTACCCGCCAACGTTGCCGAGGCTATCGCGGACGGTCCGGCGGCAGCGATGGGCATCGCAAAAGGCGACCGCATTACCGCCGTCAATGGCAAAGCGCAAGACCTCATCCGCATCGGCAAAGTCATCGCCGACGGCAAACCGGGCGCGAATATCGCCATTACCGTCATGCGCGCGGGCAACGAACAAACCCTGCACGGCAAACTCGGTTCGCGCACCGACAAAAAAGGACAAGAACACGGCTTCCTTGGCGTCAAATGGCAGCCGGTGGACGTCTCCGCCTACCAGACCGTAGAGCGCTACGGCGTGTGGGCATCGCTCGGCCACGGCTGGGACAAAGTCGTTTATTACGTCCGCCTGACCTACGATATGTTTGGGCGGATGTTCGCCGGGAAAATCTCGCTCGACAACATCGGCGGGCCGCTCACCATCGGTGACGCGGCAGGCAAAACCCTGCGCTACGGCTGGGACATCTTCCTCAACTTCCTTGGCGTGGTCAGCCTCTCGCTTGCTGCCATCAACCTGCTGCCGGTACCGATGCTGGACGGCGGCCATATGCTCTTCTACGCGCTGGAAACCGTACGTGGCAAACCGCTCTCCGAAACGACCATGAAATGGGCGCTGCGCGCCGGTGCGACGCTGGTGTATGCGTTGATGGGCTTCGTCGTCCTCAAAGACTTCTGGAAATATCTGCTGTAAAAACAGCAAAAAACCTTCAGCCCTTCCCAAACATTACCATTTTGCCCGCCTTCGTGCGGGCAAAAACGCTTATACGGCAGAAAAACCGTGCCTTGCAAAGCAGACAAACATGAAATTTGTGTTACAATAGCGCAATCGCAAAATTTGTTGTTTTCTGGACACGCGATGTTTTACCAGTATTTTCAACACACTTTGCAGTCACATTGCAAAATGCTTAAGAAAAGACTAACCAAATATTGATTTTTGTTCAGAAAGCGGATAAATTGAGCATGGGATTTAGATAAGACGTTTGAAGACTGCCGTGATTGCACGAACTGCCAGCATCCCGCTGGCGGCAGAACATCCCGGCAGGCTTAAAAGGAGTTAAATATATGTTGGGAAAACCTGAGATTATCGGGGTAGATATCGGGCAATACAGCATCAAGGTTGCCAAGGTCAAACAGTCGGGCAAGGCATTTACCGCCAATCACCTCGCTTACGAAGTGATTCCGCCAGACGTACGCCAACAGCGTGACCGGGCAACGCTGAGTACACTTGTTGCAAACATCCTGAAAAAACAAGGGGTGAAAAACGGGCAGGTGGTTCTGCACGTTAATACCGGCGACGTTATCATGCGTGAGGTTAATGTAACATCCTCCCTGCGTGGCAATGAGCTGGAAGGTGCAGTAGAGCTGGAACTGAATGACGCCATTCCTTTCGGCATGGATCAAGTCTATTTTGACTTCGATGAAGTGCCGAACAAAAAAGGAACGCGTTTGGCAGTTGTGGTACGTCGCGATGTTGCGGATGACAAGACGGCACTCCTGAACAAATTGCCGAAAAACTTCAGCAAGCCACAGGTAGATGTTGATGCCTTCGCTTTTACCCGCGTATTGAAATATGTTGCCAAGAATGATGTCGGCAAAAACGACCGCATCATGCTGATTGATATTGGCTTCAGCCGCAGCCGTTTCTATGTCTGTAAAGGCAGCGAACTGCTGTTCAGCCGTGAACAGCAAATTGGCGGCAATACGGTCAATGAAATCATCATGGACGTCTTTGATATTGATGCCGAATCTGCAGAAAACCGCAAAATTGGCCACAGCTTTGGCGATGAGTACAGAGATTTGGTATTGACGCCCTATGTACAGACTTTTTCCGAACAGCTTCATTTGGCGTTGGACTTCTACGAAGCAAACAATGTCACAGAAAATCCCGAACCAATAAAAGTCATTTATCTGACTGGTGGTGGTGCAAGACTGACCGGTTTCGTGGATGCACTGGGTGCTGCAAACGTTTCGCACACGATTAGATTGCTGAATCTGGCTCCTTATATCAAGCTGTCAGGCTCACAACGTTCTGATGATACGTTGCAGTCTGGAATCAATCATGCCTTGGCAATAGGCTTGGCGATGGAAGGCACAAACTAATGGCTAGAAAATTTAACCTACAACCGTGGCGTGAACAACGTCGCGACGAACAGAAGAAAAACTTCACCTATGCAAGTTTTGGCATCGTTTTCCTTTGCGCAGCTGCGTTAGGTGCTGATTATTGGCAGCAAACCAATTATATTGAAGAACAGAAATCGGCAATTAGTCAACTGGAAGAAAATATAAATAAACTTTCTACTGCTGAAACTGAAGTTAAACGCTTACAAGAACTCAACAGGCAAGTTAATTTGCAAATTGATGTTATTCAGGGCTTGCAGGCGGAGCGTGGACTGGCGACGGAAATGTTGGACTATATTGCTCAACATACACCGGAGACGGTATTTTTAAGTTCTATTAATTATCAGGCAGGAAAAGTTGTTATTACCGGGGTTGCCAGTAATGATAGTGGAGTCGCTCAATTTATTCGTAATATGGAAAAGTTCCAATATTTTTCCAAGGCATCTATTGAGAATATTGTTACTGCAGTAAAAAACAATAGTTTTACCGTTCCTGAAGGAAGTGAAGTTAAACAGTTTACGGTTCATATAGATGTCAAA
The DNA here is from genome assembly GCF_057314735.1 of Cardiobacterium sp. Lineage (NCBI taxonomy): Bacteria > Pseudomonadati > Pseudomonadota > Gammaproteobacteria > Cardiobacteriales > Cardiobacteriaceae > Cardiobacterium > Cardiobacterium sp. The sequence goes on along the minus strand of NZ_DBHKZK010000049.1, from coordinate 128,467 downwards.
CGTAATCCTAAAGTTGAAGGAGGTCAGGGATGAAATTTGTATCACCCTCACAGCTAGATACCAGTAATCCTGGTACATGGCCCGTTTATTACAAGATTATATGCTGGGTAATTATCGTAGGATTGATGGCATTTGTTTATAACAAGTTCTTTAGACAACCTTTGGTTGAAGAACAAGATACTCATGATGCAAAAATTACCGAGTTAAAAGACAAATATAAAGTGCTTTATCAATATCAACAGGATCTTCCCAAATATCAAGAAAGAACAGAGGCATTGGTTGGGGTCTTGAGATCATTGCTTGAATATTTGCCTTCAGATGATGAGGTTCCTGATCTTATTGATAGCGTTTACGTCGCTGGCGTAGATAATGGTATTATTTTTGATTCTTTTGTCAGGCCAGATGTTGATATAAAACAGCCTTATTACAATATTAAACCGGTAAAACTGAAAGCCGATACACAATATGCCAATTTTGCTAAATTTACAGGGAGAATGTCAGCATTGCAGCGTATCATGAATGTTTCTGATATGTCTATCAAAATAGCAGACAATGATCCTAATAAATTAACTATTGAGAGCCAGTTACAGACCTATGTTTACAACGTAGACCTGGATGAGTTTTTAAAGAAAAATTTGGAACAACTAACCAGCAATGGAGAGGGTCAAAATGCCAAATAAGACAATCTTGTGCAAGGCAGTCGGTTTATCTCTTGTTGTGTGTCTATCAACGGGCTTTATGAATGGTAGTCCGGAATCTGAAGTAGCGCAGTTTATACAGGAGACATCCGAGACCGTAAAACCGAGCCCCAATCTTGATCTTGGTTCCTTGCCAGCAAACAAGGAATATGTTCCCTATGCGTATCAATCCGAGAATACTGATCCTTTTGCATTGAAGCCTTTCGTGGTAGATGCAAAGGCTCCGGTAGATGAAAAACAAGATACATGTGCTGATGATAGTTGTGGTGATGGTGCACCAGTACCACATACCAAATATTTCCTAGAAAATTACGATTTGGGTCAATTATCAATGGTAGGCACGGTTGTGAATAAGAATCAGAGACGTGCTGCACTGATTCAGACCCCCGATGCAGGTATTGTTAATACTATGCAAGGTGAATATATGGGTAAAAATAATGGTCTGATAATTTCTATCAAACCTGATCACATTATGGTTCGTGAAAAATTTAAAGTTCCACGCGGGTGGCAGAACCGGATGGCCATTTTAGAACTCTTTACTTATTGATTTTTACAGAGGTTATGGAATTATGAAACATATCTTTACTGGAAGCTTGTTGCTGTTGTCCTCAAGTTTATATGCGGCAGCTATTAGCGGCGTTGAACATGGTAGTGCTGCTGGCGGGTATCAACTCGTATTTAAAAATGCAGGGGTTAAACCTACAGCATTCAATACCGATTCTTCTATTGTTCTGGATTTCCCCAATACGACATCTTCCATGAAATCCCGTGGTGTAGATGTGGCTTCTAATGGAATTTATAATGTGGATGTCATTCCGGGACAAGGACGCACCCGTGCTGTTATTAATTTGTCTTCACCGATGAATTATAATGTCAGCCAGCAAGGGCAGGATGTCATAGTAAATGTAATGCCTGGTTCGAAAGCCGCTCCTAAAGGAGCTCTTGCTGTCAAAACGCCTGCTGCTCCTGCTGCCGGATTTAGAGGAGCCGTTAATCCACAAATGGTTACTGTTGGCAAAGGTACTGCTACCATTGGCAAAGGTGTTAATTCTGCCAGCGCCCTTGCGCCGGAATTTCGTCGCACTTCTAATGGCCGAGCTGCCTTTACCTTTAATTTGCCATCACCCGATACAGTCGTGAATGTCCGCAAAGATGGCAATAAAGTAATAGCGGATGTACGCGGTATCACAATCAGTAATAGTGAACAGAAGCGCCTGGATGTAACAGATTACAATACACCAGTCAGCTATGCCGAAATTAAGAAGGGAAATGGTGGTGCTACAGTCTCTTTAAATATGGCAGGTAACCCGTTTGAGTTTGTCAGTTATCAGAGTGGTAATACCTACACCATTGAGGTAATGAAACCGGCACAAAATGCCCAAGATCGAAAAGTGCAGGAAATGCTTGGTTTTGGTAGTGGTAAACACTATAAAGGGGAGCCGTTATCTTTGAACTTCCAAGATATTGAAGTTCGTGCGGTTCTGCAAATTATTGCCGAGTTTACCCATAACAATATCGTAGTCAGTGATGGTGTAACGGGCAATATTACCTTACGTCTGGATAATGTGCCTTGGGATCAGGCTTTAGACATTATTATGAAGACCAAAGGGCTGGATAAACGTCAAAGCGGTGATGTTATTTATGTGGCGACACTCGAGGAATTAAGAACCTCTGAATTAACGATATTGCGCACATTGGAAGAAAAAAGAAGCCTGACGCCAACACGTATTGACCGTATTCAGGTACAGTTTGCGCGGGCTACGGACCTCAAAAAATTGATTGATGAGGCAAAAAATAATGTACGTGCAACCAACACTAACGGATTATCCAATAATGTGGATTCCATTCTTTCTGACAAAGGTTCGGTATCTGTAGATGAAAGAACGAATACCCTGATTGTGAACGATATTCCGGAAAAGATTCAGGCTGTACGTGAGCTGGTTGCCGAACTGGATAAACCAGTCAAACAGGTGCTGATAGATTCCCGTATTGTGCTGACAGAAGATAATTACGCCCGTGACTTGGGTGCTCGTTTCGGTGTTTCTTTCATTAACCGCAGCAACAGCAAGCTGATTACGGGAAGTGGAACTAGCAATGCCTCAACCAGTCTGGCTACAGATATTGTGAATGGAACGCGTCCGCTAAATATTCCGGATCTGTCCAATCGTTTGGGTGTCAATATGCCGGTTATTGGTGGTACTTCCGGTACACCGGCAAGTTATGGTTTGTCCATCTTGAGTGGTGATTTCCTGGTAGATTTGGAATTGTCTGCGCTGCAAACGGAAGGTCGCGTAGAAATTGTTTCCAGTCCGCGCGTAGTCACCCAGGACGGCGCTCAGGCAGAAGTCTGGTCTGGTACTGAAGTACCGATCGTGACGCGTAATGAGAGTACCGGTGGTACTACGTCCACTACATTAGAAACGGTTACTGCCGCACTTCGCCTCAATGTGACACCCCGTATTGCACCAAACAATATGGTTGATATGGAACTAAATATCAATAATGATGAATTGGGTAATAACGTTTCTGTTGCAGGGCAAACTTCGTTTACCAAGAATACCAGCGGCGTAAAAACCAATGTGTTGGTAGATAATGGTGAAACGATTGTTCTTGGTGGTGTTTACAAGCAAAGACAATCAGCAAAAACAGACAAAGTTCCGCTCTTGGGCGATATCCCGGTTATCGGTAATGCCTTCAAGAAAAATTCACGGGAATTCAAGAAGAACGAAATGCTGATCTTCGTTACCCCGCGTATCGTGGACAAACAACTGGTTGATAACGACAAGTTCTCCAGCTTGCGGGACAAGTAAGCAAACCCTATAATTTCCATACCATCTTTGCCCCACCTTGGTGGGGCTTTCTTTATGAGGAAACCCGTATGCGTTATGAACCCGTGATTGGCTTGGAGTTGCATATTCAACTGGCGACTGAAAGCAAGCTGTTTTCGTCGTCTTCGGCGGCTTTTGGTGCCGAGCCCAACACCCATGTGAATGAAATCGACCTCGGCTATCCGGGCGTGCTGCCCGTGCTCAATGCGCAGGCGGTGCATTTTGCGACGCTGTTTGGTCTGGCGATTGGCGCGGAGATCAACCCGCACGCTTTTTTCATGCGCAAGAATTATTTTTATCCTGACCTGCCCAAGGGTTATCAAATCAGCCAACTGGATGATTCGATTATTCGCGGCGGCAAAATCGTGGTGGAAACGGCTGACGGCACGCGGGAAATCCGCATCAACCGGGGGCAACTGGAGGAGGACGCGGGCAAATCGGTACACGATGCCTTTTCCGACCGCACCGGTATTGACCTCAACCGTGCCGGAGTGCCGCTGATTGAGCTGGTTTCCGAACCGGATATGCGCTCTGCCGCCGAAGCGGTCGCCTATATGCGGCAATTGCACCATCTGGTGCGCTATCTCGGCATCAGCGACGGCAATATGCAGGAAGGCTCATTCCGCTGCGACGCCAACGTGTCCATCCGCGAGAAGGGCAGCGACGTGCTGAACCCGCGCGTTGAGCTGAAAAATATCAACTCCTTCCGTTTCGTTGAGCAGGCGATTAACCTGGAAATCGAGCGGCAGAGCGACATTATGGAAAGCGGCGGCACGGTCGAGCAGGAAACCCGCCTGTTTGACCCCGACCGCATGGAAACGCGCACCATGCGCAGCAAGGAAGAAGCCAACGATTACCGCTATTTTCCCGACCCCGACCTGCTGCCGCTTGACCTCTCGCCCGCGTGGATTGCAGAAATCCGCGCGACCTTGCCGGAACTGCCGCAGGCGTGCGCCGCCCGTTACCAGCAAGCCTACGGGCTCGATCATGATGCGACGCAATTCATCCTGCAAACGCGCGAAATGGCCGACTACTACGACGCGCTGACCGCCGCCTGTGGCGACGGCAAGCTGGCGGCGAACTGGCTGCAAGGCGAATTTGCCCGCCTGTACAACGAGTTCGGTGGCGGTGTGCAAGACATCCCGCTTTCCGCCGAGCGCTTCGCCGGACTGCTGCTGCGCATCAAGGACAACACCATCTCTGCTGCCGTCGGCAAAAAACTGCTGCCGCAACTGTGGGAAAGCAATGAAACCGCCGACGCGCTCATTGCTGCACAAGGCCTGCAACAGGTAAATGACGACAGCCAAATCGCTGCCTGGGTCGATGAAGTCATCGCCGCGCACCCGCAGCAAGTCGCCGCCTATCGCGACGGGCAGACGAAAATGCTCGGTTTCCTCACCGGCCAGGTGCTGAAACGCTCGCAGGGGCAGGCCAACCCGAAAACGGTGAACGCGCTGCTGCAAGAAAAACTCGCCCCGTAACCCCGCGCGCGGCGTATAATCCGTGCCCGTCACGCCGCACGATGCGGCGTTCTTTATGCCCAAAAAACCCCAACCACAGACAAGGTGAACCGTGAGTGATATCCATGATGTAAAAAAAATCCGCAACATAGCCATCGTCGCGCACGTCGACCACGGCAAAACGACGCTGGTCGATCAACTCTTCCGCCAATCCGACACCCTGGCCGAACGCGCCGAAGTCTATGAGCGGATGATGGACTCGATGGACCTGGAGCGCGAACGCGGCATTACCATCATGGCGAAAAACACCGCAATCCGTTGGAAAGACTACCAGATCAACATCGTTGATACCCCCGGACACGCCGACTTTGGCGGCGAAGTCGAGCGCGTCCTCTCCATGGTGGACAGCGTGCTGCTGCTGGTTGACGCGATGGACGGGCCGATGCCGCAAACCCGCTTCGTCACCCAAAAAGCCTTCGACATGGGACTGCACCCCATCGTCGTCATCAATAAAATCGATCGCCCCGGCGCGCGCGCCGACTGGGTGCTGAACGAAACCTTCGACCTCTTCGACCGCCTCGGCGCCACCGACGAACAACTCGACTTCCCCATCGTCTACGCCTCCGGCCTGAACGGCTACGCGGGCGACAACCCCGACATCCGCAGTGGCGACATGACCCCGCTCTTTGAAGCCATCGTCGCCCACGTGCCGCCGCCTGCCGTGGATCGCGAGGCGCCGTTCCGAATGCAAATCTCCTCGCTTGACTACTCCAGCTACACCGGCGTCATCGGCATCGGCCGCGTTGAGCGCGGCAGCATCAGCAGCAACACTCCAGTAAAAATCATTGGCCGCGACGGCGCGGTGCGCAGTGGCCGCGTCCTGCAAATCTTCAAATTCCTCGGCCTCGAAAAAGTCGAAGTCGATAGCGCCGCCGCCGGTGACATCATCTCCTTCACCGGCATCGACCCGCTCTACATCTCCGACACCCTCTGCGACCCGAACCACGTCGAAGCGCTGCCGAGTCTCTCCGTCGATGAACCGACAATGAGCATGACCTTTCAGGTGAACAACTCCCCCTTCGCCGGGCGCGAAGGCAAATACGTCACCAGCCGCCAAATCAAGGAGCGCCTTGACCGCGAACTCATCCACAACGTCGCCCTGCGCGTCGAAGAAATGGACGACCCGGACAAATTCAAAGTGAGCGGCCGTGGCGAACTGCACCTCTCCGTGCTCATCGAAACCATGCGCCGCGAAGGCTACGAACTCGGCGTCTCGCGTCCCGAAGTCATCTACAAAGAAGTTGATGGCGAAACCCACGAACCCTACGAATTCGTCGTCCTCGACCTTGACGAACAACACCAGGGCGCGGTGATGGAGCGCATGGGCGAGCGCAAAGGCGAACTGCGCAACATGGTGCCGGACGGCAAAGGCCGCATCCGCCTCGAATACCTCATCCCGACGCGCGGCCTCATCGGCTTCCAGACCGAATTCATGACCCTCACCTCCGGTTCGGGCCTCAAATTCCAGATCTTCGACCACTACGGCCCGAAAAAAGACGGCCTCGGCAAAACGCGACACAACGGCGTTCTCGTCTCGATGGCGACCGGCAAAGCGCTCGCCTACGCCCTCTTCAACCTGCAAGACCGCGGCCGCCTCTTCATCGGCCACGGCGACGAAGTGTACGAAGGCATGGTCATCGGCATCCACAGCCGCGACAACGACCTCACCGTCAACCCGCTCAAAGCCAAACAGCTGACCAACATCCGCGCCGCCGGCAGCGACGAAAACCTCATCCTCACCCCGCCGATTCGCAACACGCTGGAGCAGGCGCTGGAATTTATTGACGATGACGAACTGGTCGAAGTCACGCCCAAATCCATCCGCATCCGCAAAAAATACTTGACGGAAAACGAACGGAAAAAGGCGAAAAAATAACCGATGAAAAGCGCAATGGCGGGGCGAAAACCCCGCCATTTTATAGTGGAATAAAACAGAAACAGCCCAAGAATCCCCCTCCCCCGCAGGGCGAAGCCCGCAGCGGGGGAGGGTCGGGGTGGGGGTATATCGGCGTTTTTTCCTGTTTTCAGTTCCCTGCACAAGCACACGGAAAAAATACGATTCCCCAGGATTTTGAACAGGTTCTGACACCCCGCGCGAACTGGGCAAACAGCGGCGCGCGCAGTATCCTGTCTGCCCCATTTCTACCGGAGGCTGCCATGAGCCCGACCCACATTCCCGCGCAAATACCCGCCGCCATCGCCGCCCGTCTGCAACAAATCGGCGCCGTCATTGAAACCGCCGAAACCGGCGCGATGTACGCACCGCTGCAACCGCGTGAGCCCTATGCCAATGTCCGCGTTCTGCGCGACGCGCGCTACGGCGACGACCCGCGCCACCGCCTGGACGTCTTCACCCCGCAAACCGCAGACACCGCTCCGCGCCCCGTCTTCCTCTTCATACATGGCGGCGGCTTCGTCAGGGGTGACAAACGCAACGGCGACAGCCCCTTTTACGACAACCTCATGCTTTGGGCGGTCGCCAATGGCCTGGTCGGCGTCAACATGACCTACCGCCTTGCGCCTGCCCATCCCTGGCCGGCCGCGCAACAGGACATCGCCGCCGCCTTGCGCTGGATACAGACGAACATCGCCAGCCGTGGCGGCGAACCGCAGCGCATCATCCTTGCCGGACACTCGGCAGGCGCGGCACACGCCGCACAATACCTCGCCCACCCGGCGCTGCGCCTGGGAGACGACGGCGCACGCGGCGCCATCCTCGTCTCCGGCATCTACGACACCATGCGCGCCGAACCCAACGAATACCTGCACGCCTACTTTGGCGATGACCCGACACAACTCGCCGCCCGCTCCGCCCTGCCGGGACTGCTGCAGGCGGGCGTCCCGCTGCTCATCGTCAGCGCCGAACAAGACCCGCCCGACTTCCAGCGACAGGCGGCATTACCGGGACTGCCACATTACCAGTTGGCGGGACACAGCCACATATCCGAAATCTTCGCGGTGGGGAGCGGCGATCACGCGCTGGGCGATTTGATGCGGGATTTTGTCGCGCAACACGTCTGAAGGTGGCATGACGTGCGTCTTCATCACGTCTCAATCCCCATCCGGAGTACTCATGCCCCACGATCTGCCTCACTTCTGGCGCCGCCGCACCTTCACCAGCTATTTGCTGTTGCCGCTCTCGGCGCTGTTCGCCCTCGCGACCGCCTGCCGTCGCGCCCTTTATCGCGCGGGCATCTTGCGGCAATACCGCGCGCCCATCCCCGTCCTCGTCGTCGGCAACATCAGCGTCGGCGGCAACGGCAAAACGCCGCTGGTGCAGGCGCTCGTCCGCGCGTTCCAGGCGGAAGGCATCGCCGTTGGCATCATCAGCCGCGGTTACGGCGGCACGGCGCGGGAGGCGACCGACGTCGCCACTTACGCGGACGCCGCCATCGTTGGCGACGAACCGCTGATGCTTTGGCACAGCACCGGCGCGCCAGTGGTGGTCGCGCGTAAGCGTGCTGAGGCGGCGCAAAAACTGCTGCGCGATTACCCCGCCACCCGTCTCATCCTCGCTGACGACGGCCTGCAACACTACGCACTCGCCCGCGACGCGGAAATCGCCGTTATCGCCGCCGATTTCGGCCTCGGCAACGGTTGGCTCATGCCCGCCGGGCCATTGCGCGAAAGTGTCGCCCGCCTGAAACGTGTCGATGCGGTAGTGCATAGCGGGGCAACATCCCTGTCAAAAAATGATAACCGCAGGGCAGGGCAGGGCAGTTATACCCTGGCATACGCCAGCGACGGCGTGCGCCCGCTCGGCGGTGGCGTGCTGCAACCGCTTGCGCGCCTGAATGACTGCCCGCTGTACGCGCTGACCGCCATCGCCCGTCCCGAACGCCTTTTTAACAGCCTGCGCGCGCAGGGTGCAGAACTCGCCGCGACGCGCAGTCTGCCCGACCACGCTGCGATACCCGCTGACGCCGCCGCGTTTGCCGAAGACGGCTGGCTCATCATCAGCGGCAAAGATGCGGTGAAAACCGCTGCCTGGCCGGAGACACTCAAGGCGCGCACCTTCGTCGCCGATTATCGCGCCGTGTTGCCGCCAGAATTATTGCCCGCGTTGCGACGCAAGTTGGGGGTGTGAACACGCCCCGCGCCCAAGCCCCGCCGTGCATTCTGCTAAAATACGCCGCCACTGAAAATCAGGAGGCTCACACCATGCGTATCATCGAAGAAGCACTGACGTTTGACGACGTCCTGCTCGTCCCCGACTATTCCGACGTCCTCCCGCGCGACGTCGATCTCTCCGTGCCGCTGGCGCGCGACATCCGGCTCAACATCCCCCTCTTTGCCGCCGCGATGGACACCGTCTCCGAAGCGCGCCTTGCCATCGCCCTCGCCCAACTCGGCGGCATCGCCATCATTCACAAAAACATGACGCCGGAACAACAGGCGAACGAGGTGCGCAAAGTCAAGCGCTTTGAATCCGGCGTCATCCGCGACCCGCTCACCACCACGCCGGACACCACCGTCGGCGCGGTGCGCGAAACCACGCAGGAGCACAAATTCTCCGGCCTGCCGGTCATCGAAAACGGCAAAGTGGTCGGCATCGTCACCCGCCGCGACCTGCGCTACGTCGAAGACGACGTCCCCGTGCGCGAAGTGATGACGCCGCAAGAGCGCCTTGTCACCGCCAAAGAAAACGCCAGCACCGAAGAAATCAAAGGCCTGTTGCACAAACACCGCATCGAAAAAGTACTGCTGGTTGATGACGCATTCCGCCTGAAAGGCCTCGTCACCGTCAAGGACTTGCGCAGCGCGCGCGACTACCCGCAGGCGTGCAAGGACGAAAACGAAAGCCTGCGCGTCGGCGCCGCCATCGGCACCGGTGGCGACAGCGAGCGCCGCATCGAACTCCTCACCGCCGCCGGGGTGGACATCATCGTCGTCGATACCGCACACGGCCATTCCAAAGGCGTGCTCGACCGCGTGCGTGACCTGCGCCGCCAGCATCCCGGACTGGTCATCGTCGGCGGCAATATCGCCACCGCCGACGCCGCCATCGCGCTGGCAGACGCGGGCGCGGACGTGGTCAAAGTCGGCATCGGCCCCGGCTCCATCTGTACCACCCGCATCGTCGCCGGTGTCGGCGTGCCGCAAATCTCGGCGGTGAGCAACGTCGCCCAGGCGATGAAAGGTCGCCCGGTTTCCGTTATCGCCGACGGCGGTCTGCGCTACTCCGGCGACATCGCCAAAGCCATCGCCGCCGGGGCGCACGCGGTGATGGTCGGCGGCCTGCTCGCCGGTACCGAAGAATCGCCCGGCGAAGTCGAACTCTACCAGGGCCGCTCCTACAAGGCCTATCGCGGCATGGGCTCGCTCGGCGCGATGAGCGCGGGCTCCGCCGACCGCTACTTCCAGGGCGGACAAAAAGCAGAAAAATTCGTGCCGGAAGGCATCGAAGGCCGCGTGCCGTACAAAGGCGCGGTCGCGGGCGTCATCGAACAACTGATGGGCGGCCTGCGCTCCAGCATGGGCTATACCGGCTGCCGCAACCTCGCGGAAATGCGGGAAAAACCGCGCTTCGTCCGCATCAGCAACGCCGGGATGCAAGAATCGCACGTCCACGACGTCACCATCACCAAAGAGCCGCCGAACTACCGGCGCTAAACCGCAATGCCCGCCCTGCACAGGCGGGTATTTGTTTTCCTGCGCCATTTGCCATTTACATACACATCGAGCGCTCAGGTGTATGTATAAAATCCTCTAAAACAAAAAGCTCGCATGGCGAATCATCAAGCGGCAACACTTTTCTTCTGTCAATCTGCAAGGAGTACACCATGAGTTATCCGCCCGCTATCGAAAAAGCACTGGCTTACCTGCAAACCAAAGATATTCCGGATGAATTCAAAAATGACAAAATGTGGTACGCGCACAAATTCTTCTGGAAACGCGGTATTGCCTTGCCGCCTGCTATATTGGCAGATTTCTCTGTTAATACGCTTTACTTTGGCATTTATGGAATGCTGATGTATTTTCCGGTGTCATTGATAACGGGTCTGGTATTTCGCATTAATAAAAGTTGGATTGCTTCAGAAGTGATGGTTGATTTGCTGCTTTGGTTTGTCGCTTTTGGCTTTGTTTTGGCCTGGCAGAAAAGTCGTGAGCGACGCAATCTAGGCTTGCTTTCATGGAAAGAAATCCAAAATCTGCCCGATGAAAAACCGTAAAGGCCACAGGGAGCGTTTTGGAGTACCATCCCAAAACGGGATACGCGAACAAAAGCGTAAAACCACCAAATAACGCCCTCCCCCTGTGGGGGAGGGCGGGGGTGGGGTTAGCCCGTATACTTCGGTGCCTATTACGGCAGGCGCTATCTGCCATTTACATACACATCGAGCGCTCAGGTGTATGTATAAAATCATCTAAAACAAAAAGCCTGCATGGCGAATCATCAAGCGGCAATATTTTTCTTCTGTCAATCTGCAAGGAGTACATCATGACTTATCCGCCCGCTATCGAAAAAGCATTAGCATACCTGCAAGAAAAAAACATTATTTCCTTTCACCGGGAATCGGTATTGCACAAAATATTATGGCGGAGCGGTATTGAGATACCGCCGCCGATACTGGCAAGCATTACAATAAATATTATTACTGGCGGTATAAATACCAGTATCCGCCTTGTACCAATAATGCTGATATTTATCTACGGCTTCAATATTCATGCGTCTGCGGGATTATGGATTTTTATCTTTGTCTTTAACGCCATATTTTGGGGGCTGTTTCTCGCATTGTTGGAGCGCTACGCGCGTCGTAAATTTGCGCTTCTTTCGTGGCAGGAAATCCAAAACCTGCCTGATGAAAAGCTGTAAAGGCCATAGGTGCGCTTTGGAGTACCGTCCCAAAACGGGATACGGGAACAAAAGTGCGTAAAGCCACCAAACACCTCCCTCCCCCGTGGGGGAGGGGTGGGGGCAGCAAACCATCCGCGTTAGCGACTGTATTTCTTAAGGAGTTCATCATGTCATATCCGCCTTCCATTGAAAAAGCACTAGTATATCTGCAAACGGTTGATATACCGAAAGGATACCAGGAATATCCTCGGTTTTACCAATTCCTCTGGAAAAAAGGTATACCGCCTGCTTTGTTGTCAGGATTTTTTACTAATATGCTGGTTTTTGGGCTGAGATATGGAACCCTTTTGGTTTTGGCAATATTTTTCCTGGTAGAGCGCAATAATTGGAGTTTCCCTGGTGGGTTGTTCTATCGCTGGGTTATTTATGGAGTAGTTATCGGATTGGGTTGTGCGTTTGATGTGAGAAGGACGCAGAAAAAATTAAAGTTGCTTTCGTGGAAAGAAATCCAAAACCTGCCCGATGAAAAACCGTAAAGGCCACAGGGTGCGCTTTAGAGTACCATTCCAAAACGGGATACGGGAACAAAAGCGCGTAAAATCACCAACAACTCCCTCTCCCGTAAGGGCTGGGTGGGGGCAGTAAACTATCCGTGTTCTTGAAGGAGTTCATCATGTCATATCCGCCTTCCATTGAAAAAGCACTAGCCTATCTGCAAACTATTGATATGCCCAAAGGCTATCGAAAACATCCTTGGTTTTACAGATTACTTTGGAGAAAAGGCATCACGCTTCCGCCTGTATTATTGGCAGGATTTTTTACTAATATGATAATCTCAGGACTAATAAATGGATTTTTTGTCGTTTTAATATTATTTTTATTGATAAAACGCAATGAATGGCATTTTCCTAGTGATTTTTTCTTCCACTGGGCTATCTTTGGTATTGCTACCGGATTGGGTGGTGCGTTCGGTATTAGGCGTGTACAGAAAAAATTGAAACTGCTTTCGTGGCAAGAAATGCAGAATCTTCCCACCATTCCAAATAATAACCATGACTGAGCCTTTCCCCCATTATCCAAAGCCCGTCATTTACCGGCCAGCAAAAACCGGGCAGCAAAATGGCGTTTATCCGCCTTCTATCCGCAGCGCTTTGGCAATCTTGCAACCGCTTGGGTTGCCCGGCTGGTGTCAGCGCACGCCGTTGCATCATTTTCTTTGGCAGCGGGGCGTGATGTTGTCGCCGCCGATATTGGCGGGTTTTGTCGGCAATTTTATGGGCTATGGTTTTTGCTTTGCACTGCTTGCCGCTTTGGTTTTATGGCTGCTTTCTGGCGGGTCATTGCTGGCAATCATGGGCGGCGCTTTTTCTGCCGCGATGATTGGCGGGTTAATCGTCGCCTGCCGTTTGCGTGAATGGCGGGAAGCACACAATTTGCCATCGTGGCAGGAAATCTGGAAATTACATGAGTAAAAAGTATCCCAAGCCTGCGCTATGGTTTCGCCTGTTGCTGGCTTTGATTTGTTGGGGTGTGGTTTGGTTGATGGTTTATTTTCGGCTGGTGCGGGATATTCCTGAGCGGCAAATGCCGGATGAACATTTTGCGGTTTGTGTTATGGATGGGAGTTATCCGCGTTTTGACCGGCTTTCGGGCAAAAACTGGGGGAAGTATCCGCTGTGTCGTGAAGCCTTGCAGTATCAGGATGGCAGTTATCGTATCGATATTGTGCGCGATGGTGATACGGTTTATGGCAAGGTCTATGAGGATATTCCGGGCGACCCGCGAGAGTTTGTTTATCGTCTGGACGAAAGGGCAACCCCGCCGACGGTTATACCGCTTTGGTGGCAACGGGCAACAACGGTAGAGAAAATTACCGCTGCTTTTTATGCGATACCGTTGGCATGGTTGCTTTATAGTGTCATCTCTTTTTATGTTATCCGTTATAGAGGGAAATATGGCAAAGAAAACCTGCGCTAAATCGTTACTTCCCTTTTGGCTGCGCATTCCGCTTGGTCTTGCTTGTTGGCTCTTATTGAGTTTGGGCTTTTTTCTTTGGCTGGCACCAAAACTTGATACGCCCAATGCGTTATTTTCGGTTTGTATTTTGGATGATGCACGTCCGCAACTGGTGCGTTTGGCAGAGCCGGCGCAATGGCAAAGCAAGCCGCTTTGTCGTGAGTCGCTGTATTTTGAGGAGAATGATGGATTGCACCGTATTTATCTTGAACGCGATGGCGATGCGCTTTATGTCAGGGAATTTGCCGACAGTATGAGCGATCCGCTGGAGTTTTCTTACCGTATTGATGACAGCACCCAGCCGTCAACGGTTACGCCATTATGGTGGCGTCATGCAGCTACGCTGAAAAAGATGGTTTCTGCTGTTTACGCTATTCCTTTCGCCGTCATTCTTTACCGTATTTTGCGCCGGGTTATGATCCGCCGTTTTTTCCGCAAGGAGGATAGTCGTGAATCCGCAAATGTTATTCACTGAAATGGAAACCCGCTATGGCGTCGCGCCAGAGTTTTTGTGGCGCGCGCATCCTGATTATGCGGTGTTCCGTCATGCGGATAACCGCAAATGGTTTGCGGTGTTGTTGAATCCGCCCGGTACAAGTGTCGGTTTGCCGCAGGCGGAGGCGGTGCAGCTCCTGAATGTGAAGGCGCAGCCGGAAAATCTGTTAATATTGCGCGGTATGGATGGTGTGCTACCCGCCTGGCATATGAACAAGGCGCATTGGGTAAGTTTGCAGCTCGCGGTTTTGCCCGATGCGGTAATTTGGGATTTGCTGGATGACAGTTTTCTTTTAACCCGTAAACGTTTTTCTTGACCAAGGATTTTTTATGACGACCCCGCCCGATGCCGACAAGGTTCTTATCCTCGATTTTGGTTCGCAAGTTGCGCAATTGATTGCCCGCCGCGTGCGCGAGGCTCATGTTTATTGTGAGTTGCATCCGTTTGATATGCCGCTGGCCGAGATTAGGGCTTTTAATCCGAAGGGGATTATTCTTTCCGGCGGCCCCAATTCGGTTTATGATTCGGACTATCAGGCCGATACCGGGATTTTTGATTTGGGTGTGCCTATATTGGGCATTTGTTACGGGATGCAGTTTATGGCGCATCATTTGGGCGGTGTGGTTAGCCCCGGCGATCAGCGCGAGTTTGGTTATGCGCAGGTGAAAACGATTGACAGCGATTTGACCCGCAATATTCAGGATGATTTGCCGCATACGCTCGATGTGTGGATGAGCCACGGCGACAAGGTTTCGCAATTGCCGGAGGGTTTCCGCATTATTGGCGAGACGCCTTCTTGCCCGATTGCGATGATGGAAAATGTTGCCAAGCATTTTTATGGCATTCAATTCCATCCGGAGGTTACGCACACCAAGCAGGGCAGGGCGCTAATTAACCGCTTTGTTTTGGATATTTGCGGCGCGCGGCCAAGCTGGACGATGCCGAATTATATTGAGGAAGCGGTCGAAAAGATTCGCGCGCAGGTCGGCGACGAGGAGGTGATTCTCGGTCTTTCCGGTGGGGTGGATTCGTCGGTCGCCGCCGCGCTCATTCACCGCGCCATTGGCGAGCAGCTTACTTGTGTGTTTGTCGATCATGGCCTGCTGCGTCTCAATGAGGCGGAGAACGTGATGCAGATGTTTGCCAAAAATCTCGGCGTGAATGTCATCCACGTCGATGCCAGCGCCGATTTTATGGCGAAGCTGGCGGGCGTTACCGACCCGGAGCAGAAGCGCAAGATTATCGGCGCGGAGTTCGTCGAGGTCTTCCAGCGTGAAGCGGGCAAGCGGGCAAACGCGCGCTGGTTGGCGCAGGGAACGATTTACCCGGATGTGATTGAGTCCGCCGGGGCGAAGACGAAGAAGGCGCACGCCATCAAGAGCCACCACAATGTCGGCGGTTTGCCGGAGTCGCTCAATCTCAAGTTGCTGGAGCCGCTGCGCGATTTGTTCAAGGACGAGGTGCGCGAGTTGGGCGTCGCCCTCGGCCTGCCGCATGACATGGTTTACCGCCATCCGTTCCCCGGCCCCGGTCTCGGCGTGCGCATTCTCGGCGAGGTGCGGCGCGATTATGCCGACCTGCTGCGCCGCGCCGACGCAATTTTTATCGAGGAACTGCGGCAGACGCGCGATGAGAACGGTGTCTCGTGGTATGACCGCACCAGTCAGGCGTTTGCCGTTTTTCTGCCGGTGAAGTCGGTCGGGGTGATGGGCGATGGCCGCACTTATGATTATGTGGTCGCGCTGCGCGCGGTGATTACCAGCGATTTCATGACCGCGCACTGGGCGGAGCTGCCCTACAGCCTGCTGGGGCGCGTCTCCAACCGCATCATCAACGAGGTGCGCGGCATCAACCGCGTCGTTTATGACGTCAGCGGCAAGCCGCCGGCGACGATTGAGTGGGAGTGAGCGATGAGTACCGACTTGATGCTGACGCTGGCCGTCATCAGCGTGAGTGGCATTATTGCCCTGTTTATCAGCAGGATGGTGGTTGATAGCGAGCGCAAAGGCGTACGCCTGCTCGTCGCCACGATGGTCTTCGCCATTCTTGTCGCCCCCGCGCTGTGGGGGCTGAATCACTATCTGCGCACCACCACGCCGGACAGTGAGCCTGCGCCGCAACAGGGCGAGGATGAACCACAACAGGGCGCACTGCTGGCGACGCTGAAAGAAGAAGAGCCGCAGGTTTATCAGGAAATCCTCGCCAAAATGCGGCAGGGCGGGAGTACCGACCCGCAACAGCTGGAGACGCTCTTGCGCGAGACCTACGCGCCGGTGCTGTTGCGACGACTGCCGCGCCTCGGCGACGCTACCCTGCAACAGTTCGAGGCGATTTTTTTGAAACAGCTCAAGCTGTTACAGGAGCGCGACCCGGAGCAATGCTTTGCCCTGCTTTTTCCGGGTAACGGCGTAGCGAGCGACATGGCGCTGTTGCGCGAAACCACCGCCCAAAGCGGCATGGACGCGATGCAAATCGCCATCCTGCGCGACAAAACCACGCCTGCCGCACCGCCAGATGCCGCCGCCATTCAGGCGCTACAGGCGCAAATCCGGCAAGACCTGCACCAACGCTACGGCGAGAAAATCGTTCTGGCGGCGGTACCAGAAATGGCAAAAACAGCGGAAGACCGCGCCTTTCTTTGCGCGGCGACGATTGATTTCTACGAAGCGCTGAATGACCCCGCCGACCCGGTGAAAACTGCGCTGTTGCGGCAAATACTTTCCCCAGGGGCAGCGGACAGTCCGACGGAGTGAGCGCAGAAGGCAGGTCGTTTACATACACCATTCCCGCTATCCTGTATGTAAATTGGATGGTGTCCTGAAATGTATGCTGTCTCAGGGGCGTCTGAATTGCATTGGCGGTGAAGTTACGGATGCTACCCCCTCCCCAACCCTCCCCCCGGGCCCCATGCAAAATGCGGACGCATTTTGCATGGGAACCCGCCCGCTGCGGGCTTCGCCCTGCGGGGGAGGGGGCGAACCGGCGGAATATTGGCAACGGCTGGTTTTTGCCGCTCTGCTGGTTATCAGCATACATTTCAGGCCACCTTCGTAATTAGTAGGGTAGGTCTTGACCCACCATGACGGAACACGCGGCTTTAACGGTGGGGCAAGCCCCACCCTACAACCGCTGGAAGCCTCGCGCGAAAAATACCTGAACGCCTGAAACCGTTCGCCGTTTACATACACCTTCCTCGCTATCCTGTATGTAAATTGTAGGGGGGCTTGACCCACCATGACGGAACCCGCGGCTTTAACGGTGGGGCAAGCCCCACCCTACAACCGCCGGAAGCCTCGTGCGAAAAATATCTGAACGCCTGAAACCGTCCGCTGTTTATAGCAATCCTCGCAAAGCCCTGTACAGCGTTGCGCCGCCTCGCCGTACTAAACTGTACTGCCTTCGGCGGCGTGCCTTGTACAGAACTTTGTGAGTATCGCTATACATGCACCTTCCCCGCTATCCTGTATGTAAATGGCAGCATTGGGAAAATCCCCGTCGCGGTCGGCGGCTTTTTGTTAAGATTCCGCCACATTCGTACCGCACCGCCCGCGCAGTGCGGTTTTTTCACTACGGAGCTTTTTCAGGGAGATATGTATGAAATCACCGGTGTTACCTGCCGATTTGCGCCAGCGGCTGCATCAGGCGCTGTCGCAGCTCGCCTCGATTGTCGTCGGCAAGCAGGAGGCGATTGCGCTTTCGGTTGCCTGTCTGCTCGCGCGCGGGCATTTGTTGCTCGAAGATTTGCCCGGTGCGGGCAAGACCACGCTCGCGAAGGCCTTTGCCGCCACGCTGGGGCTGGATTTCCGCCGCATTCAGTTCACCTCGGATTTGTTACCGGCGGACGTCATCGGTTTTTCCACGCTGGATACGGCGACGCAGGCGCTGGTGTTCCATCAGGGGCCGGTGTTCACGCAGTTGTTGCTGGCTGACGAGATTAACCGCGCTTCGCCCAAGAGTCAGTCGGCGCTGTTGGAGGCGATGGAGGAGCGGCAGGTGTCGGTGGATCATCACACCCACCCGCTGCCGTCGCCGTTTTTTGTGATTGCCACGCAAAACCCGCTGGAGCAGATTGGCACGTTTGCCCTGCCGGAGTCGCAGGTCGATCGTTTTTTGATGCGCCTCTCGCTCGGTTATCCGTCGGCGGCGCGCGAGGCGGAGATTTTGCGCGGTGTGTCGCGTAGCGAGATGCTTGCCGCCGCGAAACCGGTGCTGTCGCGCGAGGAGATTCTCGCGTTGCAGCAGGCGGTGGTGCAGGTGGTGGTGTCGGAGTCGCTGTCGCAATATGTGCAGAAGTTGCTGGCGCATACGCGCACCAGCGGCGATTTTGTCCACGGGCTGTCCACCCGCGCCGGTCTGGCGCTGGTGCGGGCGGCGCAGGCGTATGCGCTGTTGCGCGGTGAATCGGCGGTGTTGCCGGAGTTTGTGCAGAAGGTGTTTCCGGCGGTCGCCTGGCACCGGCTGCGTTCGGTACACGCCGACAGCGACGGTCATCAGGCGGCTCTGGCACGGGTGCTGGGGCAGGTGGATGTGCCGTTGTAACAGGAGTTTGTTTGGAGTCTGGGAAGAACCCGGTTCCCTGCGTAAATGGAAGTAGGGCAACCGTTGATATTCTCCCTCTCTCGCTACGCGGGCAATGCGTCCCGGTGGAGAGCTGGAACAGTTCGCGCGGTGAAAAGCATTGTTTGTATAGCAAGAGAGATTTGGGGAGAGCGGCTGAGATGAAAAACCGAAACGGCTCTTCGGAAACAATATTGTTCACCCCCTCCCCGACCCTCCCCCGCTGCGGGCTTCGCCCTGCAGGGGAGGGGGACATTGCTTCTATCCGCAGATTTCAGGCAGACTTCAAGGATTGGCACGTTTTTGTGCCGTTTTGTCATTCTTTTTATTTTTGGATATTGGGAGATTGTTATGTCTATTTTGGGTTATGGCCTGACGGAACGCCGCGTCAATTTTGGCGTGATTTTTTGGACGACGATTGTCGGCGGCTTTTTCAGTTCGCTGGTGAAATGGGGCTCAGAGGTGAATATGCCGCCGCGTGTGCCGGGCGAGGTGTCGCCGCCGGGGGCGCATATTGATGCCTGGCTCGGTTGGCTCGGTTTTAATTCGCACTCGCTTGATTATGTCTATCAGGGGGCGACGGTCGCCGGTGCGGTCACGCTGTATCACTGGCTCTTCAGTTTTGCTTTTGTCTATGTCTTTTGCTCTGTTTTTTGGCCGCGCATTCGGATGTGGTATGGCGTGCTTTATGGTTTGATTATTACGGTAGTGATGCACGGCTTTTTGATTCCGCTGCTCGGTTTTCGTAATCCGGTGTATGCAGAGGGCAAGGTCGGCTGGTTATGGAATTTGAATGGTTATGAGCTGTGGAGCGAGATTCTCGGTCATATTTATTGGTCGGTGTCGATTGAGGTCTGCATGATTGCGGTACTTGCCCATTATGCCCGCCCGATTCGTGGCGATTGGGTGGTGCGCTGATTCATGGCGATTGAGGACAAAATCCGCACCCGCTGGCAGGCGCGGCAGCGTTATGCCGTCGCCAGCCGCGATTTGCCCTCGGCGCTGCGGATGCCGGTGGTGCCGACGCGCTTCGGCCTCGCTTTTTTTGCGGTGCTGGCGGTGATGTTCGTCTGGTCGGCGAATCACCAGCTCAATCTCGGTTATGCGCTGACGTTCCTCGCTTTTACCGTGTTTTTGCTCGGCGGCACGATTACCGCCGGGCAGTTGTCCGGGCTGTCGCTCGCCGCACAGGGCGGTGAGCCGGTGTGGGCGGGCGACGAGGCGGCGTTTACGGTGACGATTACCGAGCGCGATGGCCGTGCGCGCGGGCTGGTGTTTTTGCGCAATGAGGAGCAGCGCGTCGCCTGTGATGATTTGCAGGCAGGTGCGACGGCACGGGTGGTGTTGCGCGAGGCGACGTGGCAACGCGGCTGGCACGCGATGGCGCCGCTGGAGGTGTTTTGTACGCATCCGCTCGGCGCGTTTGTCACCTGGTCGTGGACGTGGCTGGAAGCGCGGGTGCTGGTCTATCCGCGTCCGGCGGGCGATTTGCCGCTGCCGTGGCAGGCGGCAGCCGGCGAGGGCAAGGCGCAGGGCGCGACGTCGGGCGATGATGAGTTGTCCGGCTTGCGTCCGTATGTGCTGGGCGATTCGCTGTCGCGGGTTGCCTGGAAGCGTTATGGTCGCGGCGAGCTGTTGCTGAAGCAGTTTGCCGGGGAAGGCGCGCCGCAGTTGTTGTTCGATTTTGCCGCGATTCCCGGCGGCACCGAGCAGCGCCTGTCGCAGCTCGCCCAATGGATTGTCGAGGCGGAGGCGCAGGGGTTGTCCTACGCGCTGCGCCTGCAACAGCAGTATTTTGATTTTGGTCACGGGCGCGAGCAGCGCGAGGCCTGTTTGTGCGCGCTGGCGCTGTTCGGGGGTGGGGCATGATTCGCTGGGTGAGCGCGCAGGCGTATCAGGACCGGCTGGACGGGCGCGAATGGCGGCGCATTACCGCCACGTTTACGCTGGTGGCGTTGCCGCTGTTTTTCTTTTTGCCGAGTGCGCTTGGCGTGCTGCTGGCAGCGGCGATTGCGCTGAAATTCGTCGCTATTGCTCGTGATGATGAGCGCCTCGCCATTGGCGTTGCGATTGGCCTGATATTGACGGGCGCTTTTTTGATTTATGGCGGCTTGCGCTCGCAGGGGTTGACGCTGTCGTTCGTCGCGCTGCTGGTGACGATGAGCGTCTGCAAGCTGCTGGAGTCGCGCAACCGCCGCGATGTTCATGTGCTGTTTTTGCTGGAAACGCTGCTGATGCTGGCGTTTTTGATGTATTCGCAGTCCATCCTAATTTTCCTCTATTTGCTCTTTGCGCTGGCCATCAGCGTGCATGGTCTGGTGCGCTTCGAGCAACGCGGGCGGGCGCGGGTGCAGTTCGCCCGCTGGCGCGATTTGCTGCGCCTTTTCCTCATCGCCCTGCCGTTTGCGGCGGCGATGTTTTTCTTTTTCCCGCGCATCCAGCCGCTGTGGGGGATGCCGCAGCAGGGCAAGGGTGCCGTCACCGGCCTGCCGGACGAGATGAACATGGGCGATTTGTCGTCGCTGGCGCAGTCCAACGAAATAGCCTTCCGCGCCCGCTTTGACCATGACCAGGTGCCGCAGAGCCGCAACCTGTACTGGCGCGGCCCGGTGCTGTGGCAGTTTGACGGCACGCAGTGGTTGCAGCGCCGTGGCGACCCTTTCCGCCCGCCTGCACCGGTGGATTATCAACAGGACAGCATCGTTCGCTACGAAACAACGCTGGTGAAGTCGTCGCTGAAATGGCTGCCCGCACTGGATTTGCCGCAGCAACTGCCGGATAACCTGCCGCTTGGCCATGCCTACCAGATTGCGCTGTTTCCTGCGGCTAACGGCGTGACCGGCAAACGTTTCCGGCTCGCCTCGGCGCTCGCTTATCACACCACCGGCGAACTGTCGCGGCGCGACCGTCAGGATGCGCTGCAACTGCCACCCGGATTGACCATCCCGCAGACACAGGGACTGGCGCAACGTCTGCTTCAGGAAAACGGCGGCACGGCGCGCGGCTTCGCCGAAGGTTTCCTCAAACGGCTACATGAAGAAGAATACTACTACTCGCTCGAACCGCCGCCCGGCGCGGGCAACCCGGAAACATTCCTCTTCCGCGACCGCATCGGCTTCTGCGAACACTACGCCAGTGCGATGGTGCTGGCGGCGCGCAGTGTTGGCATCCCGGCGCGGGTGGTCATCGGCTATCAGGGTGGCGAATTGAACCCGCTCACCGGCGACTGGGTGGTGCGCGAAGAATCGGCGCACGCCTGGACAGAATTGTGGCTTGATGGCGAAGGCTGGGTGCGTTTCGACCCGACCGCCGCCGTCGCCCCGGACCGTATCCTGCAAGGTCGCCTTTCCGGCAACAGCCTGAGCGGCGAAGACAGCCGCGCCTTTGGTACCCGCATTGCCGAAAACCTCGGTGCTGTCGCCTGGCTGCGCAATGCCATCGATGCAACGCAAGCCTTCTGGCAGGACTGGGTCATCAACCTCGACCGCGACCAACAACAGGGATTGCTCGAAGGCCTCGGTTTGCAAGCCTTCGGTTCGGCGGGACTATTCATCGTCATGGCGCTACTGCTCGCCATCGGCAGCGCCATCCTCTACTGGTACTGGACGCGCCGCCCGCGCAGCGACGACGATGCCATTGCCCGCGCGCTGCGGCGCAAACTGGCAGCGTGGGAAAAACGCGGCTACAGCAAGGCAACCGCCGAATCCGTCGCCGTCTTCTTCCGCCGCCTCGCCGCAAGGGCTGGCGACAAACAGGCGGCACAACTGCAACAGGCGGCGACCCTCTACGAATCGCTGCGTTACCGTGAAGATGATAACGCTTCGCAACTATTGAGTTTGCTAAAACGAATCCGCTTATAACGCCAGTTTTTCTGCATCATTCACTTGCGCGCTCCCGGCAAAAGGCATAAAGTACCCGCCCCGTTCTGATTGGAGCAACCATGCTGCGCATAACCAAAGAAAGCGAGTACGCCTTCCTCCTGCTGGGCGCGGTGCTTGCTGCCGACGGCGCGGCGCGCAACACCGCGACCCTTGCGAAAGAAGCGCGCATTGCCGTGCCGATGTCCGGCAAAGTCTTAAAACGCCTGACCCAGCAAGGCATCCTCGAATCCATCCGTGGCGCGCATGGCGGCTACCAGCTCGCGCGCGCGCCGGAAAGCATTACCGCGCTGGAAGTCGTCGAAGCGATAGAAGGCGCGCCGGAGCTGGTCGAATGCGCCAGCAGCGAGCATAACTGCGCGCTCGCCGAACACTGCACCCTCAGCCCGTTCTGGCTGGAAATCAACGACGACATCCGCACCATGCTCGCTGCAAAAACGCTGGCGGAAATGCAGCGCTTTGAACGCCGCCAGCGCGAACGCACCCTGCAATTCCCCGACAAAAACGACCTCAAACAAGAAGCCTCATGAGCAACGAAGAACTGAAAAAAATCGCCGAAACCGAATACCAGTACGGCTTTGAAACCCACATCGAACAAGACACCCTGCCGCCGGGGCTGGACGAAGGCGTCATCACCCACATCTCGCGCATGAAAAACGAGCCCGACTGGCTGCTCGAATTTCGCCTTGCCGCCTACCGCCACTGGCTGACGCTGGAGCAGCCCGACTGGGGACACCTCAACATCAAGCCGATTGACTACCAGGCGATCTCCTACTACTCCGCGCCGAAAAACAAAAAAGAAGGGCCGAAATCGCTGGACGAAGTCGATCCCGAACTGCTGCGCACCTACGAAAAACTCGGTATCCCGCTACAAGAGCGGGAAATGCTTGCTGGCGTCGCGGTCGATGCCGTCTTTGACTCCGTCTCGGTCGCCACCAGTTTCAAAGAGCGCCTCGGCAAAGAAGGCATCATCTTCTGCGCCTTCTCTGAAGCGGTGCGCGAACACCCCGAATTGGTGCGCAAATACCTCGGCTCGGTGGTGCGCATGGACGATAACTACTTCGCCGCGCTCAACTCCGCCGTCTTCAGCGACGGCAGCTTCTGCTACATCCCGCCCGGCGTGCGCTGCCCGATGGAGCTATCCACCTACTTCCGTATCAACGCCGCCAACACCGGCCAGTTTGAACGCACCCTCATCATCGCCGACAAAGGCGCCTACGTTTCCTACCTCGAAGGCTGCACCGCGCCGAAACGCGAAGAACACCAGCTACACGCTGCCATCGTCGAAATCATCGCCCACGAAGATGCCGAAGTGAAATATTCCACCGTGCAGAACTGGTTTCCCGGCGACAAGGACGGCAACGGCGGCATCTACAACTTCGTTACCAAACGCGGCCTGTGCGAAGGCGCGCGCAGCAAAATCTCGTGGACGCAGGTAGAAACTGGCTCGGCGATTACCTGGAAATACCCCGGCGTCGTGCTGAAAGGCGACGACAGCATCGGCGAGTTCTACTCGGTCGCGCTCGCCCGCGACTACCAGCAGGCCGACACCGGCTCAAAAATGATCCACATCGGCAAAAACACCAAATCCACCATCATCTCCAAAGGCATCTCGCTCGGTTACGCGCAAAACGCCTACCGCGGCCTGGTCAAAATCCTGCCGGGGGCGGAAAACGCGCGCAACTTCTCCCAATGCGACTCGCTCCTCATCGGCAGCGACTGCGGCGCGCACACCTTCCCCTACCTGATGGTGCAGAACCCGACGGCGCAAGTCGAACACGAAGCGACCACCGCCAAAATCGGCGAGGACCAGATTTTCTACTGCATGCAACGCGGCCTCTCCGAAGAAGACGCGGTCAGCCTCATCGTCAACGGCTTCTGCAAAGAAATCTTTCAGGAATTGCCGATGGAATTTGCCGTTGAAGCGCAGCGGCTGATAGAGCTCAAACTGGAAGGCAGCGTCGGCTAAAAAACCCCCTCCCCCGCAGGGCGAAGCCCGCAGCGGGGGAGGGCTGGGGTGGGGGTGAACGATGTTGTTGATGAATCGAAATTTCGAACCGCCACCTCGCTGCTATTTACATACGCCAACCCCGCTACCCCGTATGTAAAACCCGAAACTAACCCCGAAACCAACCATGAACGACGCCCAACACATCTACGAAGCCTGGCACACAGCTGCCAAAAACCGCGACACCGCTGCGCTGATTGCCCTTTACCACGACGACGCCGAATTTGAATCGCCGCTCGTCCCCATCATCATGGCGCGCGCAAGCGGTGTGCTGCGTGGCCGCGTGGAAATACAGGCCTTCCTCGAAGAAGGCACGCGCCGCCGCCCGAACGAACTGGTGCGCTGGTACCGCGATGGCCGCTACCTCGCCAGCGGCAACCTGCTGGTATGGGAATACCCGCGCCACACCCCGGACGGCGAACAAATCGACATCCTCGAACTGATGGAACTGGCGGACGGCAAAATCCGCCAGCACCGCATCTACTGGGGCTGGTTCGGCACACAAAGGCTGATTGCCTCGGCGCTGGCGAAGCAGCAGTAACCCCCCCTCCCCCGCAGGGCGAAGCCCGCAGCGGGGGAGGGGCGGGGTGGGGGTGAGCGATGTGGTTCATGAATTGAGGCATTGCTTTTTCATATCTGCTGCCTCCCATCATACATACACCAACCCCGCTACCCTGTATGTAAAACCGTAAACCCAAAACCATTCACCTTACGAACACAAACCAGCCATGACACTACGCAACATAGATTTATCAATCGCCCTGGCGCTATGCCTGCCAGCGGCGATTGCCATCCCGCTGACGGGACAGCCCAATATGATGCGTCCCTATTTTTTGCTAATAGCGGGATTGGTGTTGCCAATCGTGGTTGCCTGGGCATTGAGGGCAAAACCCTATTTCTTGAGTGGCGTTGCGCTTAGTGGCAATGCATTATTCTGGTTTTTTATGTTGAGCCATTTCAATTTGTCTTTCAGAATTTTTGGCGTTCACGACTATTTCTGGATATTGATTAGTTGGATTATGGGATGGCTCATCGGACTACTTGCACAATACCGGGCAGAAAATGCAAAAGAAGCGTTTGGAAAAGGTTTCCTTGAAACATTAGCGGGGGTTATGGCGGGACTAATTATTTTGGGCGTTCTTTATCTGTTCGGACTTACCAAGTTTATTTTCTCCCTCAGTAACGTCATTTTATGAGGCTCAAATATACATATACCTTAGTCGCTACCCTGTACGTAAAACACTACCAAACCACGAATCCACATGAACCCCTGGCTCTCCCTCACCCTCGCCATCATCCTCGAAGTCATCGCCACCACCCTGCTCAAAATCAGCGACGGCTTCAGCAAATGGCTGCCCGCCGCCGCTTCGCTCGCCCTTTATGCCGTCTGCTTCTACTTCGTCTCGCTTGCTTTTCGCAGCATTCCGGTGGGCACGGCTTATGCCATCTGGTCGGGCTGCGGCATCGTGCTGATTGCCCTCATCGGCCTCGCCTTGGGGCAGAAACTCGACCCGCCCGCCGTGCTTGGCATCGCGCTCATCGTCGCGGGCGTGGCGGTCATCAACCTCTTTTCCAAAACCGTTACCCATTAAATATACATACACCTTGAGCGCTACCCTGTATGTAAACCGCTTACACACAAAAAGGAACTACCCATGCTAGAAATCCACAACCTGCACGTTGCCACCGAAGAAGGCAAAAAAATCCTGAACGGCGTCAATCTGCGCATCGGCGCGGGCGAAGTCCACGCCATCATGGGGCCGAACGGCTCCGGCAAATCGACGCTGGCGAACGTCATCGCCGGGCGCGAGGGCTACGTCGTCACCGAAGGCAGCATCACCTATGACGGCCGCGACCTGCTGGAAATGGAGCCGGACGAGCGCGCCTGCGCCGGCATCTTCCTCGCCTTCCAGTACCCGGTAGAAATCCCCGGCGTCAGCAACCTCTACTTCCTGAAAGCAGCGGTAAACGCCAAGCGCGCCTACGAAGGCAAGGGCGAAATGGACGCGATGGAATTCTACGACCTGCTACAAAAACGCATGAAAAGCGTGAAGATGCACGACAGCTTCCTCTCACGTGCGGTGAACGTCGGTTTCTCCGGCGGCGAGAAAAAGCGCAACGAAATCATGCAAATGGCAGTCCTGGAACCGCGCCTCGCCGTGCTGGACGAAACCGATTCCGGCCTCGACATCGACGCGCTGCGCGTCGTTTCCGAAGGCGTGAACGCCCTGCGTGATGCCAACCGTTCCTTCATGGTCATCACCCACTACCAGCGCCTGCTGGAATACATCGTGCCGGACTTCGTCCACGTGCTGGTCAATGGCGAAATCGTCGAAAGCGGCGACAAAACGCTGGCGCTGCAACTCGAAGCCAAAGGCTATGCCGACTTCCGTGGCGAAGAAGCCGGCGCCGCCCGGAGTGCCTGATGACAGCCTTCTTCCCGGACATCCGCGCCGCCGCAGGCGCGCTACAACAAGAAGCCTTCACCCGCTGGCAGACGATGGGCGACCTGCGCCGCCGCGAAACCTGGCGCTGGACGCCGCTCGATGCCCTGCGCGATGAAGCACGCCGCGTCGAAAACGCCGACTACCAATTTGACCTGCCCGATGCCATCGGCGAAGACTTCGGCACCTTTACCGAAGCCGAGCGCGCCCTGCTGGCGCTGGACGACGCCGCCTTCGCCGCGTTGAACCTCGCGCTCCTGCCCGAAGCGCTGCTGCTCACCGTCCCCGACGACGCCGACCTTGCCGACATCGCCGCGCTCAACATCGACCTCCTCGCCCGCCGCCTGCAACCCTCGCGCATTCACATCCGCGCCGGCAAAAACAGCCGCAGCGCCTTCTGGATGGACTACCGCGCCAGCCGCCACGGCGCGCAACTGCCAGTCATCACCGTTGATGCCGAAGACGGCGCGCAAGTGGACATTGCCCTGTGGTTTCATGGCGACAGCGGCACCGCGCAAGTGGCGCAAGTCGCCGTCCAGCAAGCCACCGACAGCCGCGTCCGCGTCAATGCGCTGCAAGCGGGCGGCGACCTGCTGCGGCTGGACATCCACAGCGAACTGCACGGCGAAGGCACACACTTCGCCTTCGGCGGCGTGCAACTGCTCACGGACAAACAGGTCGGCGATTACCACCTGAACGTGCGCCACCTCACCGAAAACAGCGA
This sequence comes from Cardiobacterium sp., assembly GCF_057314735.1. Lineage (NCBI taxonomy): Bacteria > Pseudomonadati > Pseudomonadota > Gammaproteobacteria > Cardiobacteriales > Cardiobacteriaceae > Cardiobacterium > Cardiobacterium sp. The sequence continues at coordinate 100,499 of NZ_DBHKZK010000049.1, read as the reverse complement.
AAGCCACCAGCGGGTGCGTGGCGCGCTCGACGGCAGCGCGCAAGGCATCTTCGACGGCATGATTTACGTCGCCCACGGCGCGCAAAAAACCGACGCGCGTCAGGACAGCCGCTACATCCTCCTCTCCGACAGCGCCCGCTCGCACAGCGTGCCGCGTCTGGAAATCTACGCCGACGACGTCCAATGCGCGCACGGCTCGACCACCGGCAAAGTCGATGAAGAAGCGCTGTTCTACCTGCGCTCGCGCGGCATCGGCTACGAAGCGGCGCGAAAAATGCTCATCCTGAGCTTCCTCCACGAAGCCGTCGTCGTCGAACACGAAGCGCTGGCGGAAGCCGTGCACCAAACCATCAGCGCCGTCTGGCTCGGCGACGACAACGACAGCGAGGCCGCATGAAAAACGAATTTCCCGTCTTCGACCAGCCGGTGAACGGCAAACCGCTGACCTACCTCGATAACGCCGCCAGCACGCAAAAACCGCGCGCCGTCATCGACGCGATGAACGACTGCTACCGCCACCACTACAGCAACATCCATCGCGGCGTGCATTACCTCTCGCAACAACTGAGCGCGCGCTACGACGCCGTGCGCGCACAAGTCGCCCGCTTCGTGAACGCCGCGCGCGCCGAAGAAATCATCTTCACCAAAGGCACCACCGAAGCGCTCAACCTGCTGGCGAGTTCCCTCGGCGAACTCGTCCTCAAACCGGGCGACCGCGTGCTACTCACCGCGCTCGAACACCACGCCAACATCGTGCCGTGGCAGCGCGCCTGCCAGCGCTTTGGCGCCGACCTCGTTGTCGTCCCCATCGACGACGACGGCGCGCTCGACAGCAGCAACTTCGACGAACTGCTCGACGGCGTCAAAATCTTCTCCGCCGCGCTCGTCTCCAACGCGCTCGGCAGCATCAACGACCTCGCGCCGCTCATCGCCCGCGCCAAAGCGCGCGGCATCATCACCATAGTCGATGCCGCACAAGCCGTCGCCCACATGCCGCTGGACGTGCAAGCCCTCGGCTGCGACTTCCTCGCCTTCTCCGCGCACAAACACTACGGCCCGACCGGCGTCGGCGTCCTCTACGGACGCTACGACCTGCTTGACGCCATGCCGCCCTACCAAAGCGGCGGTGACATGATCCTGAGCGTCAGCTTCGAGCGCACCCTCTACGCCGCCCCGCCCGCCAAATTTGAAGCCGGCACGCCGCCCATCGTCGAAGTCATCGGCCTCGGCGCCGCGCTGGACTGGCTTGCCGCCAAAGGCGTTGCCAACCTCGGCGCCTACGAAGAAACCCTGCGCGTTGCCGCCGAAGCCGCATTACGCGAACTGCCCGGACTGCGCATCATCGGCACCGCGCCGCACAAAGCAGCGGTCATCTCCTTCACCCTGGACGGCATCCACCCGCACGACGCCGGCACCGTCCTCGACCAACACGGCGTCGCGGTGCGCGTCGGCCAGCACTGCGCCGAACCGGTGATGCGCCGCTTCGGCGTACCCGCCACCATCCGCGCCTCCTTCGCCGCCTACAACGACCACGACGACATCGACCGCCTCGTCGCCGCGGTGCGCGCCACCCAGGAACTCTTCGCATGAACGACCTCAAAGCCCTCTACCAGGAAGTCATCCTCGACCACAGCAAACACCCGCGCCACTTCCACGCACTCGAACCCTGCGACCACAGCGCCACCGGCCACAACCCGCTCTGCGGCGACAACCTCAAAGTCTACGTGCGCATGGACGGCGACCAACTCGCCGACATCAGCTTCGTCGGCGACGGCTGCGCCATCTCCAAAGCGAGCGCCTCGCTGATGACCGACCTCGCGCGCGGCAAAACCATCGCCGAATTTAGCCAGCTCTACAACGACTTCCACCACATCGCCACCACCCAGGACCCCATCCCGGACAGCGTCGGCAAACTGAAAGTGCTGGCAGGCGTGCGCGAATACCCCTCGCGCGTCAAATGCGCGACCCTTGCCTGGCACACCCTGGACGCCGCCCTGCACGGCAAAAACGCGGCGAAGACAGAATAAAAAACGTAGGGTGGGGCTTGCCCCACCACGAAAAACGGTAGGCTAAAGCCCACCCTGCAACCGCTTTACATACACCACGAGCGCTCAACTGTATGTAAATACGAAAAACCACCAACACCAAGCCAAAAGGAACCCCGATGCTCACGATTGACCCGGAAAACGTCCCCTACAACAAAGACCCTGACGACCCCGGCCTGTCGCCGGTCGAAAAAGACATCATCCTCGCGCTCAAAGGCGTCTATGACCCGGAAATCCCGGTGGACATCTACGAACTCGGCCTCATCTACGCGCTGGACTACGACAAAAAAACCGGCAAGGCCGAAATCCACCTGACCCTGACCGCGCCCGGCTGCCCGGTGGCAGGCGTCATGCCCGACTGGGTCAAGGACGCGGTGGAGGCGGTCGATGGCGTGCTGGAGTGCGAAGTGGTGATGGAATGGGACCCGCCCTGGGGCATGGAAATGATGAGCCTGCGCGCCAAAATCGAGCTGAACATGATCTAAAGCAGGCTACACGGGCGGAAAAACATTGCCGTTTATGACAAAAAGGTTAAAATACCGACAGTTTCGGCAACCTTTTACGACCGTGAGTACGCGGCAAAAAACCGCTGAAATCCGAGGAAACATCCAACACTATTCAGGAGAACCAACAATGCAGGAAAAATGGCTTATCTCTGCGCTAACCCTCTGCCTGGTCGCCGCCTGCGGTGGCAGTGACGACAACAACACCGCAGCCGACCCAACCCCGCGCGGCCAGACCAAACAAAACAAAATCATCGCCCCCGAATCCCCGGCCGGCGAATGGATTTGGGCGAACAAACGCGGCGCAGAATACCGCTGGCCGGACGAACTCGACGGCTACAGCCACTACAACCTGACCGTGGACGGCCAGTCGCTGGCGAGTGAAGACCGCGGCGCCTACAAAATGGGCATCAACAGCATGACCCTGCCGCGCGGCTTCTATTCCGGCACGGCACAGACCGAATACAGCAGCCAGAATGACAAAAACAAAAAACGTGTCAGCCAGGATTTGGCGCTGCGTTCCTTCCGTGGCTTCTATGCGGGCGCCTACGCCTATGGCCGCCACGACGGCGATCCGGTGATGGATACCGGGCGGATGTACTACACCACGCCGACCCCGTACGACAACCTGCCGACCAGTGGCCGCGCGCTCTATGTTGGTCGCGTCTTTGACCACAACGCGCAGAACGATGCCAAACTGAACTACGTCGTTGATTTCAGTAACCACAAAGGTTCCGGCGAAATCAGCGCCAACACCCTGCACGAAAAATTCGAGCTGGCAGAAGCGCCCATCGGTCAGCATGAAGGGCTGTACGGCACTTATTACGGGGTGAGCAAAGGCGATGTCATTGCCCATGACGTTTATACGGGCGGCAAGCGCGGTACTTACAACCTGGTTATCAGCGGTACCCGCGCCGAAGAAGTCGTCGGCGACGTCAATTACACCGACCCCTATGGCAACGAGTCCTTCCAGCAGGTCTTTCACGGCGAACGCGGCGAAGTGGTCAAATAAGCTGCTTTTGATGCCATAAAAAAACCGGCGGTCTCGCCGGTTTTTTTATGGCCATCCACCGAAAGCCTCATACGGTGTTGCGCCGCTTGACCGGGCACCCTAAAAAATGGCGGAGCCATTTTTTAGGGAAACCCGCGCCGTACAACTGCTACTGCCTTCAGCGGCGCGCCTTGCCTGAGGCTTTTGCTGTATCGCTGACTGTTTACAATTAGGGAACAAAGCCCCTTTCCCGCTGTGCGAGCTGTTCCAGTCCCTTTGGAGAGGGCACTACTGTCCGGAATAAATCCGCCATAAAAATCCTTTTTAAAACAATGAAAATTCCTCTTGAGCTGCACAACCACGCCGCTCCCGCCGCCTTCGGTAGTGGGCGTATGCCGACTCCCGCCGCAAAAAAAAAGACCCCAAAATTTTCACCAGGTACAAATGCAAACTCCCCGTCTCCCGCGCATCCCGCTGCGCCTGCCTGAGCAGCAGGTACGCTATCAGCACGCAGACAATGTGCAGCCTGACCCCATTTTCTGTCCGGCTGTACGGCCGCTCCAGCGCAAGGTGCTGTTTCATCCATTTGAACAGCAGCTCGATTTGCCAGCGCTTTTTGTAGTTGTCCGCAATTTCCGCTGCGCTACTTTCGTGGTCATTTGTCACCAACACCAGCGTCCTGCCTTCTTCGCGCGCCACTTCAATGCGCCGCAATGCTTTGTCGTGATAGTGGTTTTGCTGCTTCTTGCCGCTGACTTTTTTGTGTTTGCAGCGGATTTTCCGGTCGCTGAGGATGTGTTCCTCGCACACGGCATTTTCGCCAACCTCTTCAAAGGCCGCGTTTTTCTTCAGCCGCGTGATGAAATACGCGCCCGCTGCGTCAATCTCATGCCACCAGTTGTAGTCGCAGTAGCCCTTGTCGAAGACGTAGGTGCTGCCTGCCTCAATGCTCATGGCCTTGCCTGCGTCCAGGTCGTTGACGTTGGTGTGGCTCAGGCTGGCTTCCACCGGGCATTTCCCGCCGTGTTCCATTTTGAGATGCAGCTTGACGCCACGGCTGTTGTGGTTGGGACGTGTCCAGTCGTCAAAGCCGCGCCCGCGCAGGTCAATGGTGGTGGAATCGAGCAGGTACTGCAGGGTTTTGCTTTCCCGCCGCACTCTGCGGTCGGCGCTTTGCATCAGGCTTTGCGCAAAGGTGGTGAAGGGCGTGATGTTCTTTTGCGCGAGTGCGTCGGCGAGCGTGCTGCGATGAATCGCACGGGTGCGCAGATGGTAATGGCCGGTGGGATGGGCGTTGAAGCGCTGCTCGAGAATGCGCAGGCTTTTGCTGTTGCTGAAGGTGGCAAAAAGCATGGCGACAAGCAGGTCGTAACAGCTGAATTTTTTGCGGTATTTGTCGGCTTCGCAGGCATCAACGTGATGCTGGAAGGTGCCGTGCATGGCGGGCTTGATAAGGGCGTGGATGCGGGATATCGTGTACATGGGTTGCAGCTTTTGTTTTTTTGAGTTGTTGTACGGGGTCTTACCCCGGGAAACGGGAGCCTGCAACCCTTTTTTGTGGGCGCCTGGTTTTATTCCGGACAGTAGTGTTTGGAGAGGGGGGAGGGCAGCAAATGTGAAAAATTGGAATTCCGGCGCATCAACAAATATCGCTCACCCCCTCCCCAACCCTCCCCCGTGGCACGCGCTGAGCGTCCTGCGAGGGAGGGAGATTTTTTCTTACATCGCCGCGACTTTTTCCCGCTGTGCTTTGAGGGCGGCGACGGTTTCTTCGTCGGCGGCGAGCAGCGCGCGGGTTTGCGCGACCAGCTCCGGCGGCGCTTTGGCGGTGAAGCGTTCGTTGCCGAGTTGGCCTTGCAGGCGGGCGATGTTTTTCGCGAGTTTGTCGATTTCTTTGTCAAGCCGCGCCAGTTCGGCGTCTTTGTCGATGAGCCCCGCGAGCGGAATCATGTTTTTTGCGCCATCAACCATAAAGGCGGCCGCTTCGGGTTCGGTCTCGCTTGCGGCGAGGACGCGCACGCTGTCCAGTCGCCCCAGCGCGAGCAGGCAGCGTTCTTGCTGGGCGAGGTGGCGCGCGGCGGCTTCGTCCTGGCCGCTGATGATGAGCGGCAGCGCTTTGCCGGGGGCGATGTTCATGTCGGCGCGGATTTTGCGTACGCCGAGCAGGGTTTGTTGTAGCCAGTTGATTTCGGCATCCGCGTCAGGGTCGCTGCCGTTTGTCGCCTGCGGGTAGGGCTGGGTCATGATGGTGTCGCCGCTGATGCCAAGCGCGGGCGCGGTTTGTTGCCAGATTTCTTCGCTGATAAAGGGCATCAGCGGGTGGATGAGGCGCAGCGTTTGTTCGAGGACGTCAAGCAGGGTGTGGCGGGTGCGCGCTTTTTCCGCCTCATCGGCGTTGGTTTTGGCAAGCACGGGTTTGACCAGCTCCAGATACCAGTCGCAGTACTGGTTCCAGAGGAATTCGTACACCGCCTGCGCGGCGAAGTCGAAGCGGTAGCTGGCAAATGCCTCGCGCACGGCGGCGGTAGTGCGGTCGAGCGCGCCGTAGATCCAGCGGTCGGCGGCGCTTTTTTCGGCAAAGGGCGCGGCGGTGATGGTCTGCCCTTTGGTCTGCATGAGGACGAAGCGGGCGGCATTCCACAGTTTGTTGCAGAAGTTGCGGTAGCCTTCGACGCGCTTGAGGTCAAAGACGACGTCGCGCCCCATGGTCGCCTGCGCGGCGAAGGTGAAGCGCAGCGCGTCGGTGCCGTGCGCGGCGATGCCGTCGGGAAATTCTTTGCGCGTTTGTGCTTCGATTTTCGCCGCTTTTTGTGGCTGCATCATGCCGCTGGTGCGTTTTGCGACCAGGGCTTCGCCATCAATGCCGTCGATGATGTCGAGCGGGTCGAGGACGTTGCCTTTGGATTTGGACATTTTTTGTCCTTCGCTGTCGCGCACGAGGCCGTGGATGTATACCTCGCGGAAGGGGACTTCGCCGTCCATGCAGTACAGCCCCATCAGCACCATCCGCGCCACCCAGAAGAAGATGATGTCAAAGCCGGTGACAAGGACGTTGCCCGGATAGAATTCGCGCAAATCGGCGCTGTCGTCCGGCCAGCCTTGGGTCGCAAATGGCCACAGGGCGGAGGAGAACCAGGTATCGAGCACGTCTTCGTCTTGCGTCAGCGGCAGCTCGGCGGGCAACTGGTATTTGGCGCGCGCCGCCGCTTCGTTTTCGGCGACGTAAGTGTTGCCGTCGGCATCGTACCACGCAGGTATCCGGTGCCCCCACCACAGTTGGCGCGAGATGCACCAGTCTTGCAGGTTTTCCATCCAGTTGTAGTAGGTGTTTTTCCAGTTGTCCGGCACGAATTTGATGCGGCCATCGCGCACGGCGTCGAGCGCGGGCTGGGTGAGTTTGGCCATGCCTTTGTCGCTGGACAGGTCCACGAACCACTGGTCGGTGAGGTAGGGCTCGATGACGACGCCGCTGCGGTCGCCGTAGGGGCGTTTCAGGGTGTGCGGTTCTACTTTTTCCAGTAATCCGGCAGCATCAAGGTCGGCAACGATTTTTTCCCGCGCCACCCAGCGGTCAAGGCCACGATAGGCGGCAGGGACATTGTCGTTCAGGGTGGCATCGGGGTTCATCAGGTTGATGACTTCCATGGTGTGCCGCTGGCCGACGGCGTAGTCGTTGAAGTCGTGCGCGGGGGTGATTTTCACGCAGCCGGTACCGAAGTCCATTTCGACGTATTCATCAGCGATGATGGGGATAACGCGCTCGGTCAGCGGGACGTGCACCATTTTGCCGAGCAGGTGGCGGTAGCGTTCGTCATCAGGATGCACGGCAAGCGCACCGTCAGCAAGGATGGTTTCCGGGCGGGTGGTGGCGATGTGCATATACTGCCCGTCCAGCCCCTGTCCGGCGACGAAGGGGTAACGGACGTGATACATGTGGCCGTTTTCTTCGCGGTTTTCGACTTCGAGGTCGGAGATGGCAGTTTTCAGCACCGGATCCCAGTTGACGAGACGCTTACCGCGATAGATAAGGCCGTCGTCGTAGAGTTTGACGAAGAGGGTGCGCACGGCGCGCGAGAGGTCGTCGTCCATGGTGAAGCGTTCGCGTGTCCAGTCCAGCGAGGCGCCGAGGCGGCGCAGCTGCTGCATGATTTGTCCGCCGGACTCGGCTTTCCATTCCCACACTTTGGCGGTGAAGGCTTCGCGCCCCAAATCGTGCCGCGTTTTGCCCTGCGCATTGAGCTGGCGCTCCACCACCATCTGCGTGGCGATGCCGGCGTGGTCGCTGCCTGGCTGCCACAGGGTGCGGCGGCCGTTCATGCGCTGGTAGCGGATGAGCGCGTCCATGATGGTGTCCTGGAAGGCGTGTCCCATGTGCAGCGTGCCGGTAACGTTCGGCGGCGGAATCATGATGGCGTAGGGTTCGCCGTCGCCCGCAGGCGCGAAATGCCCGCCCGTTTCCCAGACTTTGTACCATTTGTTTTCGATTTCTGCGGGCTGGTAGCGGGTCGCCATGCCGTCGTTGTTCATGTGTTACCTCTAAGTCTTTGAAGAAAGCGCGGGATTCTAGCGTTATTGCCGTGCGGGCGCGCGGTTATTTGAACGCCTTGATGCCTGCGGCGAAAATGTTCTGCGGGCGGAAGTCGGGGTAGTTTTGCTGGCCGTGGTGCTGGTGGCGTTCGCTGTGTCCCATTTTGCCGAGGATGCGGCCGCAGGGGCTGGTGATGCCTTCTACCGCGTAGAGTGAGCCGTTCGGGTTGTGTTTCGGGTCCATGCTCGGCGCGAGGTCGCCGGGGGCGGCGTACTGGAAGGCGATTTGTCCGTTTTTGATGAGCGCTTTCAAGACGGCATCGGAAGCGGTAAAGCGGCCTTCGCCGTGCGAGAAGTTGACGCTGTGCGCTTCGCCTATCTGGAAGTCGGCGAGCCACGGGCTGTGGTTGTTGGCAACGACGGTGGTGGCGATGCGCGCGATGTGGCGGCCAATGCGGTTGTGGGTGAGGGTCGCATCGCCCGGCGCGGGCGCGGCGATTTTGCCGTTTGGCAGCAGGCCGCTTTTGATGAGTGCCTGGAAGCCGTTGCAGATGCCGAGGATGAGGCCGTCACGTTCCAGGAGGGCGGCGATGGCGTCGGCGATGCGCGGGTTGGCGAGGACGTTGGCCATGTATTTGCCGGAGCCGTCCGGTTCGTCGCCCGCGCTGAAGCCACCGGCGAGGACGAGGATTTGGCTGTTGGCGAGGTTGTCGGCGAAGGCTTGCAGGCTGGCGTCGAGCGCGTCGCGGTTTTGGTTGCAGATGACGGTCTCTTTCACTTCGCCGCCGTTTTTGCGGAAGGCGCGGGCGGTGTCGAGTTCGCTGTTGGTGCCGGGGAAGACGGGCAGGCAGACGCGCGGCGTGGCGATGCCGCTCACGGTACGCGGGCGGCGTTGTGCGTCTTTGGCGGTGGCGAGCGGGACGCGCGTGGCTTCGCCTACGCTTTCGTAGAGCGGGTAAACGCTGGCGAGTGTGGCGCTGGCGATGGCGTAGAGGTCTTTGATAGCGGCGCTTTGGCCGTTGATTTCGAGTTTGCCGCTGTCGGTGGTGAAGCCGAGGTGTTGCAGGTTGTCGGCGATGCCGAGGCCGCCGTCGCTGCTGATGAGGTAGCCGCCGTATTCGGGGGCAAAGCCGTCTTCGAGTTGGTCGATGTGAACGCCGATGCCGTTGCCAATCGCGCTTTCGTAGAGGGCTTGCAGGATGCCGCCGTGGCGCACGGCGCGGATGCTTTTGACGTTGCCTTCGCCGATGGCCTCAAATAGGAAGCGGTTGTTGGCGGCAAATGCCTTGAGGTCGGGGCGGCCGAGCGCGTCTTGCGGGCAGCGCAGCCAGTAGAGTTGGTGGCCTTTGTCTTTGTATTCGGGGCTGATGACGCGGCGCACGTCCACCGCGGCGACGGCGAAGGCAATCAGCGTCGGCGGCACGTGCAGGTTGTGGTAGCTGCCGCTCATGCTGTCTTTGCCGCCAATGGCGGCGCGATTGAGTGCCGACAAGGCGTGATGCGCGCCGAGCAGGGCGGCGTAGGGTTGTCCCCAGTTGTCCGCCTCCGCGCCCATGCGGCGGAAGTATTCTTGCAGCGAGTAGTGCGCGGCTTCGGCGTTGCCGCCGCAGGCGACGAGGCGGGCGGTGGCGTCCACCACCGCGAGCAGGCCGCCGTGGTAGGGCGACCACGCGCTGACGGCAGGGTTGTAGCCGTGCGCGAGGATGGAGGCGGTGTGGGTTTTGCCTTCGGTCGGCAGTTGGTACACGCTGGCTTCTGCCGGGGTGCGCTGGTAGCGGCCGCCGTAGGGGACGAGGACGCAGGCGGCGCCGACGCTGTGGTCGAAGCGGTCGCCGAGGCCTTTTTGTTCGGCGTGGGCGAGGGTGGCGAGTTGCGCCTTGAGCGCCTCCACCCAGTTTTTCTCGCTGGCGACGGCAAGCGGGCTGGCGCTGTCGTCCGGTTCGGCAATGCGCACGCCGTGCTGCGCGCTGGCGGCGCCGTTGCTGTCGAGGAAGTCGCGCTTGAGACTAACGATGGTGTCGCCCTGCCAGTGCATGGTTAAGGTCGCGTCGGCGGTGACGGTGGCGACGTGGCTGGCCGTGAGGTTTTCGGCGGCGGCGAGTGCCTGCATCGTAGCGAGGTCTGCGGGGGCGATGACCACCGCCATCCGCTCTTGTGATTCGCTGATGGCAAGCTCGGTGCCGGAGAGGCCTTGGTATTTGACCGGGACGGCGTCAAGGTTGATGTCGAGGCCGTCTGCCAGTTCGCCGATGGCGACGGCGACGCCGCCCGCGCCGAAGTCGTTGCAGCGTTTGATGCGGCGGGAGAAGTCGGGGTTGCGGAAGAGGCGTTGCAGTTTGCGTTCTTCCGGCGGGTTGCCTTTTTGTACTTCGGCGGCGGATTCTTGCAGCGAGCCGCCGTGTTGTGCACGCGACGAGCCGGTGGCGCCGCCGCAGCCGTCGCGCCCGGTCGCGCCACCAATCAGCAGGACAAGGTCGCCCGGCGCGGGCTCTTCACGGCGCACGTTTTCCGCCGGGACGGCGGCGACGACCGCGCCCACTTCCATGTGTTTCGCCTTGAAGCCGTCGTGGTAGTACTCAACGATTTGTCCGGTGGCGAGGCCGATTTGGTTGCCGTAGGAGGACGCGCCCGCCGCCGCGCCTTCGGCGATGACCGCCTGCGGCAGTTTGCCGGGCAGGGTGGCGGCGTAGGGCTCGCGCGGGTCGGCGCTGCCGGAGAGGCGCAGCGCTTGGTAAACGTAGGCGCGGCCAGAGAGCGGGTCGCGGATGGCGCCGCCGATGCAGGTCGCCGCCCCGCCGTAGGGCTCGATTTCGGTCGGGTGGTTGTGCGTTTCGTTTTTGAATTGCAGCAGCCACGGGCGCGTTTGTCCGTCTTCATCGACGTCAATATAGACGGAGCAGGCGTTCACTTCGGCGGAAAGCTCCACGTCTTGCAGGCCGCCCTGCGCGCGCTGATATTTGGCGTCGATGGTGGCGAGATCCATCAGGGTGTAAGGGCGGGCGGCGGCTTTGTCGCCATAGACTGCCTGCCGCTGCGCTTCGTATCCGGCGAAATCGTCGGCAAGTGCCGCACCGAACTCCGTCTGCGGGAAGGTGATGTCGTGCAAGGCGGTGGCAAAGGTGGTGTGGCGGCAGTGGTCCGACCAGTAGGTATCCAGTACGCGGATTTCCGTCTCGCTCGGCTCGCGGTTTTCGGCGCGGAAATGGCTTTGTACCAGTTGCAAATCGGCCAGCGTCATCGCGAGGCCTTGTGCGGCGTGCCAGGCGGCGAGACCGTCCGCATCAAGCGCGTTGAACCCGTCATAACGCGGCACCGGATCGGCGGGGTGATGCGGCGGCAGCGCTGTTTCCGCCAAATCTTTCTCGCGGCTGTCGATGGGGTTAATCAGGTGCTGGCGCAGCTTGGCGCGCGCGTCATCATTCAAATCACCCTCAAACAGCCACGCCTGCGCGCTGGTAACCACGGTCGGCGCGAAGGCGTCATCGAGCAGGCGCAGGCATTGCATGGCGGAGTCGGCGCGCTGGTCGAACTGCCCCGGCAGCGGCTCAATGACGAGGGTGAAATCCGCCTTGGGCAGGGCGTCGCGCACTTCGTCGCTGACCGGGTCGCTGAAAACGCGGCTGATGGCAGCAGGCAACAGCGCTTCCGGGCAGTCGTAGAGGTCATACACGGCAAGCTGCCGCACCCGCTGCAATCCGGCGAGGTCAAGACGGGTTTTCAGGCGCTCGGTGAGGGCGTAATCGTCGGCAAATTCGGGACGTTTTTCGATAAAAAGGCGCTGGTGCATGGCGGTTTCCGAGTGAAGTAAAGATGACGCGGATTTTAGCATGGTGGCAGGCGGCAGGCGGCGGGCGGCGTCGCGGGCAGATGCAGGCAGGGTCAGGAGCGGTTTACTTTTGGCCGCCACACGAGGATTTCTTGCGCAGCTTGGGTTGGCGAGGTACGAGCAACCGGAGCAGCTCGCGCAGAGACGCTAAACAGGCTCTTAACATTTCCACGTTGGGTTACGGCACAAGCGCCTAACCCAACCTACGGACGGGTATTGCAATCCGACGGTGCGCCAAGGCGCACCCTATACTTTTTCTCTCGCTGCGCGCGAGCTGTTCCAGCTCCGCAGCGGGATTCGGCCTGCAGGGGAAGGGCATTGAAATCCCCTATGAAGCGGTATTGAGGCGGGCGAGTACCCAATCCTTGTCGAAGATGTCGTCCGGGTCGGCGGCGAGCAGGGCGAACATTTGTGTTTCCAGTTGTTCCGCACGCACGGCGGGGAAGATTTTTTGAAAATTTTGGGCAAAACCGTCGAATATTTCCCCGGATAGTTCAAACCCTTCGGTTGATGGGGGTTGTACATGGTGATGGTGTTTAAAGCCGTTATACAAAATGAAGCCGACTGATTCAGTGATACAAATCCATGCTGCCAGCAATACTTCATCATTTTCATCCTGCATAAGCATCAGCAAACTGTCTTTAGTCTCTTCATCTTCAAAATAATGATAAAAATCGGCGGGATGAATTTCCCGGTGCGTCAGCCAATGCCAGCAGGCATCAAGCGCCTCGCGGATAAAGGCAATATGCGGCGAGGCGTGCAGCAGGGGAACGGTGCATTCGGCCAGACCGAGGTAGTAAACCATTTTTTGGTCGCCATTTAATGCCAGCCATTGTCGGTAGTGCATGGGGATTTCCTTTGGCTTGATGAGGGTTGGAACTGCCGGGCGGCGCTTGCCCGCACGCAAAGCCAGCGCCACGGGGTACGCTCTGGCGCACGCTTTCTCCGCCCTGCGCTGTTTTACGGCGCCTGTGTCGAGAGCCAGGCGGCGACGGCGGCGCTGTCGGCGTCATCCAGTTGGCGCGCGGTTTGGAACATCCCCTTAGGGTCGGCGCTGTCGTTCGCGCGGTCGCCCTGTTTCCACGCGGTGATTTGTGCGCGCAGGTAGGGCGCGGGCTGGGCGGTGATGGCCGGGATTTTGCCGTCGCCGCGGTTGTCCGCGCCGTGGCATTCGCGGCAGGGTTTGATTTGTTTGTCGGGGTCGCCCGTCTCGGCGAGCTGTTTGCCGCGCGCCAGTTGGGCGGCGTCCGCCGTGGTGGTGGTGGTCGCGGCAGTGGGCGGCAATGCGGCGTAATAGGCGGCGATGTCGGCCGCCTTGCCTTCGTCCAGCATCATCGCAAAGGTTTTCATCGAGGCGGCGCGGCGCTCGCCTTTTTTGTAGGCGGCAAGCTGGGCGGCGAGGTAGTCGGCGTTGATACCGGCAAGGCGCGGCCAGGAATCGGCACCCGCGCCGTTGTCGCGCCCATTGCCGTCTTCTTGGTGGCAGGCGGTGCAGGCACCGGTGAGTGCCTTGCCGCGCGCGGGGTCGCCGTCAGCAAGGGCAACGGTGGGGAATATGAGGAGTGCAGCGCTGATGATGAGTGAATTTTTCATGTTTGCCTCTCGTGTTAAACTGCATTTGTCATTATCTATGAGCGGAGGACGCGATGAAAAGTAACCCTTTTTCTTTTTTGCTGGATCAGTTGGAGCAGAAAATGCCGGATTCGCTGCGCCCGGTGCAGGCGGAGGTGAAGGCGGCGGCGCGTTCGCTGCTCGATGACAAGCTGGCGCAGTTTGACTGGGTGCCGCGCAGCGAGTTCGAGGCGCAGGCGCAGTTGCTCGCGCAGGCGGAGGCGCGCATTGCCGCGCTGGAGGCGAAGCTGGAGGGCAGGGGCGCGTGAGTGTCCTTTGTTTTTTGTGGTGCCGGTTTTGTCGCTTTGCGGATGGTTTGCTGCCCCCACCCCAACCCTCCCCCACGGGGGAGGGAGCCATTCGGCGGTATGCGACGCTTTGTTTGTTGAATTAAGACGGTGCGCCAAGGCGCACCCTATGTTTTTTTTAGGGTATGAGGTTATGCGAAAGGCATCGGCGGTAGCGATGATGAACCCCAACCCAACCCTTTCTCGCGCTTCGCGCGAGCTGTTCCAGCCCCACAGGGGGAGGGAGCCGTTTTGTTGAGGTGTTGTTTGATGTGGTATGCAGCTTCTTTCCGGCGGGCGTTGTTTCAGCTCCTGCTGCTGGCGCTGATTGTCGTGGTCGCGCTCATGCTTTGGCGCAATACGGCGGCAAATATGGCGGCGCGCGGGCTGGTGTTCAGTTTCGGTTTTTTGGATAACCCCGCCGGGTTCGCGGTCAGCCAGCATTTGTTGCCCTATCAGGAAAGCGACAGTTACGGCTGGCTGTTTGTCATTGGTCTTTTGAACACGCTTTTGGTGTCGCTGCTCGCCATTGTCGCGGCGACGCTGGTCGGTGTCGTGGTCGGCGTGCTGCGGGTGTCGCGTAATTGGCTGCTGCGCAAACTGGCGGCGGTGTATGTGGAGGTGTTCCGCAATATTCCGTTGTTGTTGCAGCTTTTTTTCTGGTATTTCGCCGTGCTCGCGGTGTTGCCCTCGCCACGCGCCAGTTCGCTGCGTCTCGGTTGTGATGAGGCGGGTTGTCTGGCGGTGTTGAGTAATCGCGGGCTGTCGCTGATAGCGCCGCTGTGGCAGTCGGCGCTGCAAACGGCGCTCGCGCTGTGTGCCGTTGGTATTGTTTTCGCCGCGCTGCTCGCGCGCTGGAACCGCCGCCGTCAGGCGCAAAGCGGGCAGGTGTTGCGCCTGTGGTGGGCGTATCTGCTGCTCGTCGTCGCCCTGCCGCTGGCCGCTTTTGCGCTGCTGGTTGAGCCGTCGCAGTTGTCGCGCCCGCTGTTGCAGGGTTTTAATTTCCGCGGCGGGGTAACGCTGTTGCCGGAGTTGATGGCGCTGTGGCTGGCACTGTCGCTTTATAGTGCCTCTTACATCGCCGAGTATGTGAGGAGCGGCATTGCCTCGGTGCCGCGCGGCCAGTACGAGGCGGCGGAAGCGCTCGGCCTGCCGCCGGCGCGGGTGATGCGCCTTGTGATTTTGCCGCAGGCGCTGCGGGTGATGGTGCCGCCGATGACCAGCCAGTTTTTGAATATTGTGAAAAATTCGTCGCTGGCGACCGCCATTGCCTACCCGGATTTGGTCTCGGTCTTCACCGGCACCGCGCTCAACCAGACCGGGCGCGCGGTGGAGATTATCGGCCTGACGATGGCGGTTTATCTCGCCATCAGTCTGTTGATTTCGCTGGCGATGACGCTTTATAACCGCCGCATCAGGATTGTTGAACGATGAGTGATTTTTCTTATTTGCCCGACCGCCCGCCGCCCGCCTCGGAATTTGGCCTGTGGTGCTGGCTGCGCCGCAATTTGTTCGCCACGCCCTTGCACGCCGTTTTGACCGTGCTGGCGCTGTACGCGCTTTACCGCATTGTGCCGCCGCTTTTCAACTGGGCGCTGTGGCAGGCGGATTTTCGCGGCTCGACCGCCACCGATTGCACCTCCGGCGGTGCCTGCTGGGTCTTTATCAAGGTGCGGCTGAACCAGTTTCTCTACGGCTTTTACCCGGAAAGCGAGCGCTGGCGCGTCTGGCTGCTTTTCCTCGGCATCGTTCCGGCGAATTTCCTCGCGCTGTGGTGCTGTGGCGGGCGCAAACGCCTGCTGGCGCTGCTGTTCGCGCTGTTCGTGCTGCCGGTGCTGTCGTGGTATCTGCTGCGCGGCGGCGTCTTTGGCCTGCCGGAAGTGCGGCCAAACCTGTGGGGCGGGATGATGCTGACGCTGGTGGTCGCCTCTGCCGGGCTGGTGTTTTCGCTGCCGTTTGGCGTGTTGCTGGCGCTGGGGCGGACGTCCGATATGCCGTTTCTGCGCGGCGTCTGCGTCGCTTTCATCGAACTGTGGCGCGGCGTGCCGCTGGTGACGGTGCTGTTTATGGCAAACGTGATGCTGCCGCTGTTCCTGCCGCCGCAGCTGCATATCGACAACCTGATGCGCGCGCTGATTGGCGTCGCCCTCTTTGCCTCGGCCTATATGGCGGAAGTGGTGCGCGGCGGCCTGCAAGCGATTCCGCGCGGGCAGTTTGAAGCGGCGGACAGCCTCGGCCTCGGTTACTGGGCGAAGATGCGCCTCGTCATCCTGCCGCAGGCGCTGACCACCGTCATCCCCGGCATTACCAACACCTTCGTCGGCCTGTTCAAGGACACCACGCTGGTTTCCATCATCGGCCTCTACGACTTCCTCGGCATCGTCCACTCCGCCGGGCAGGACCCCGCCTGGCTGGGGCATGGCATGGAAGGTTACGCCTTCTGTGCCCTCGTTTACTTCGCCCTCTGCTACGGCATGAGCCACACCAGTTACCGCATCGAACGCCATTTCACCCCGGAGCGCGCATGACAGACGCCATCACCATTCACCGCCTCAACAAGTGGTACGGCAAATACCACGCGCTGAAAGACATCAACCTCGACATCGCCAAAGGCGAGCGCCTCGTCATCTGCGGCCCGTCCGGCTCCGGCAAATCGACGCTTATCCGCTGCATCAACCGCCTCGAAAACTATCAGGAAGGCGAAATCCGCCTGGATGGCGAACTCTTGAACGGCAGCGTGCGGCAGACGCGCGACCTGCGGCGCAAAGTCGGCATGGTGTTCCAGCAATTCAACCTCTTCCCGCACCTGACCATTCTCGAAAACCTCACCCTTGGCCCGGTGTGGGTAAACAAACAGCCGCGTGCGCAGGCGGAAGCGGTGGCGCGGCAATACCTGGAGCGCGTCGGCATCCGCGACCAGGCGGACAAATACCCCGGCCAGCTTTCCGGCGGACAACAGCAACGGGTCGCCATCGCCCGCGCGCTGTGCATGGACTGCGACGTGCTGCTGTTCGATGAACCGACCTCGGCGCTTGACCCGGAGATGATTAAAGAAGTGCTGGACGTGATGGTCGAACTCGCCGAACACAGCCAAATCACCATGCTGGTGGTGACGCACGAAATGGGCTTCGCCCGCACCGTCGCCGACCGTATCGTCTTCATGGACAAAGGCGAAATCCTGGAGCGCGCCACCCCGGAAGACTTCTTCACCAATCCGCAACACCCGCGCGCGCAGGAATTTCTGAGCCAGATATTGTTGCAGACGGGATAGCGTTTACATACACGATAGCCGCTATCCTGTATGTAAACGACAGCCATAGGGTGCGCCTCGGCGCACCACCGCAAAATTTTCCATCCATCCAATCTGTAAAGGAGCCTTGCATGAGCCAACATCCGCAAACCATCCAAATCTATCTGCCCAAAGGCAATCCGCGCGGTCTGCGCATTGCTGAAATCATCAACCGCACCGTGCGCCTGTTTGAAGTTCCGCGCCCTCTGTTGGCTGATTTTTTTAAGCTGGATGAATCAAAGCAGGTCGGTGTCTATTTCCTCATTAAAGAAAGCGAAGAAGAAGGCACATTGCCACGACTCTATATCGGCCAAACAGGCACTCTGACAGCCAGACTTAAGGAACACGACAGTAAAAAAGACTTCGATCGCGCGCTTGTCATGGTCTCGAGCACAAACAGCATGACGCAAACCCATACGCTCTTTCTTGAATCGTTGGCGATTAAGGCAGCCAAAGAAGTTGGTCGTTACACCCTGGAAAACAGCAATGCAGGCACTCGCCCGCATACCCCTGCCCCGCTAAAAGCAGAATGCCTTGAACTGCACGAAACCACCGCATTACTGCTCACCACCCTCGGCCAGCGTATTTTTGAGGCAACGACACAAGATACCCGTGCCGAAGGTGTCAGTACCCCTGCCGAACAAAGCGAAGCCTTCTACCTGCGCCAACCACAACACAGCGTGGAAGCGAAAGCTGTATATACCACGGATGAATTTGTTGTTCTTGAGGGTTCGGCAATCCGCTCGAATAGCGTAGCCTCATTCGAGGGAACAGGGGCAGCGCGAGTGCGCCAACGCCTGATTGAAGAAGGCATATTGGCAGCAGGCGAAGACGGCATTTACCGCTTTACCCGTGATTATTCATTCAAAAGCCCCAGCGGCGCGTCCGATGTCATCCTTGGGCGCTCGACTAATGGCTGGCAGGAATGGCGTAACGAGGCCGGCAAAACATTAGATGAACTCAAGCGACAAGGCGCATAAAAAATCCCCGGTGATGCCGGGGATTTTTTGTGCGGGATTCAGTTACCCCAAAAGAAGTCAATGATGCTGTCCCAAATGATGTCGATGAATACCTTTCTTAACAGCCAAAGGATACCGCGGAGAATCGCCAGGATTGTTTCCACGATAATGCGCAATACGGCAATGATGGCGTCAAGGATGGCTTTGAGGATGGACATGGTGATTTCCTGTATCTGGTATTTTTTTACCGTTATGCTTTATCCGCTTTTTGCCAGAATTTCAGGCGGATTTTTTTGTTGCCATGCACGGCAGAAAGGAGGATGCAACCTGTTGGAATCATGGAAAAGACTGCAACCATGAGTGCCAGTAACAAGCAATTACCCTTTGCGCCGGTTATGGTACACATAAGCATGATAAACAGACAGGCTACGGCATAAATGATGGCAAGCGGCAGTATTTTGGTTTTTCGGTTCTTTTTCTATAGCCATCCACCGAAAGCCTCATACTGTGTTGCGTCGCCTCGCCTCGCCGTACAAATGCGTACTGTCTTCGGCGACGCGCCTTGTCTGAAACTTTCGGTGGATGGCTATACATATTAGACCTCTTTACAAACCAGGCAAAGGGATAGATTTTTGGAATTTGTATCCCTGCCCCCACCCCAGCCCTCCCCCACGGGGGAGGGCTGGGGTGGGGGCAGCAGACAACAGCCCGGCAGGTTTGGGATTTTGTCGGGTTGTCGTGCAAGTTATGGTTTGGAAGGAATTCTATTGACGTCCATTCGTAAATCGGGTACTTACGCTCGGCATTTTTGATACTGAACAGGATTGTCCGCTCTGCGTTTATTCGTTATCCGGGTTTTGTCGCTTCCAGAATTTCAGCCTGATTTCTTTGTTGGGATGAAATGCAAGCAGATGGGTAAAAGTGGCAGTTCCCAGTACAAAGCCAGCCAAGATGAGCGCAGCCATCGGGCGATTGTTTTTTGCCCATACCGCATCAGGTAAATGCATCAGCACAGGATAGGCAACAATGTAAGTCAGGATAAGCAGCAATATTTTTTGTTTAAAGGATTTTTCCCAACTTCCAATAATTTTTCCGATAAATAACACAATTCCCAAAAATACTTTTGTCATTCTCCCTCCGTATTTATTACAACAGCTTGTAGGTCGGGCACTTGTGCCCGACGTTTCCATGTCGGCCATAAATGGCCGACCTACGTTTATTCGTTATCCGGGTTTTGTTTTTTCCAGAATTTTAGGCGGATTTTTTTGTCGGGGTAGAAATGAATGAGGTGATATATGCCTCCTGATGACACCATAAATACGATAGTGATAAGAAGTATGCTAATCTGCGCATCCCAGGCATCCGTAATTACTCCGACAATATAGATAGCGATACCGCAAAGGATTAAAATAATAACTTTGTGATTCCACGGTTTTTCTATACCGCCAATAATATTGCCAATAAAGGGAACGAACCCTAACAGTATGTAGTACATTATTTTCTCCAGTAGTTATTGCAAGAGTTCCTGCAACGGCGCGAAGTGCTCGCGCAGGTAGCTTTCAAAGTCGGGCTGGGGTTCGGCTTCTTTTTCGCGCTGTTTGTCGAGGCTGGCGGCGGCCTGTTCTTTTAAGGTTTGTGCGACGTCGGCGGCGAGTGGGGCGTGCAGGGTGGCGGCGTGGCGGTCGCGCCAGTCGAGGTGGTAGTTGAGGAAGCCCTGTTGGTTGCCGTCCTGCGCGCGGTAGGGCAGGTGGCGGCGCGCTTCGACTTCTTTGATGAGGGCGGCGAGGGCGGCGCTGGTAGCACGCTCGCCGCGTTCTGCGTCCAGCCGCGCGGCAACGGGTTCGAGTGCGTGCAGCAGCTCAAGGGCGACGGTTTGCACGGGGCGGTCGCGCTGGTGTTGTTTGAGGGTGAAGTGGTCGGCGAGGCCGCAGCAGGCGGTGCGCAGGCGGTTGTGCGCGTTTTCGTCGCGGGCGCTGTGGTTTTGCGGCGGTTCGGGGTTCAGGATGACCCAAAGCATGAAGGTTTCGAGGAGGCGCAGTTGGTCGAGGCTGACGCCGCAGGGGTCTTCGGGGTTGCAGTCCAAGAGGCGCAGTTCGAGGTAGGCGATGCCGCGCCGCGCGAGCGCCAGTGTCGGCAGTTCGTTGTTTTTGATGGGTTGTTTGGGGCGGGCGGCGGTGTAGTATTCGTTGGCGATTTGCAGGATATGGGTGCTGATTTGTTTGCGGCTGCCGTCGGGGTTGTAGAGGCCGAGGTGCTCAAAGCGCGGTGCGGGGGTCGATACGGCGCTGGCGAGGTCGCGGGTGTAGGTGGCGAGGTCGTTGAAGCTGATGGTGAACGGGGTTTTGTTCTGGTAGCCGAGGTCGCTCATGCGCAGGCTGGTCGCGCCCGTCCAGCCAAGGGTGTGCGGTGCGAGCGGGTCAAGCACGGCGCGCGCCGGGATGAAGCTGTCGTGCACCGCGGGGGAGGCGCCGTAGAGGTAGTTGATGAGCCAGGCGTGGCGGTTGATGGCGCGCAGTGCGCCCATGTAGCGGCGGTTGATGTAGTCCTGGTCGGCGGTCTCGCCGTCGCGCGCCGCCAGTTGCGCCCACAGGGCGGCGGGCGGCGAGTAGTTGAAGTGGATGCCGGCGATCATTTGCATGGTTTTGCCGTAGCGGTGGCCGAGGCCTTCGCGGTAGAGCCGCCGCATTTTGCCGCCGTTGCTCGTGCCGTAGTAGCCGATGGCGATGTCGTCGCTGTTTTCCGGGAGGATGCAGGGCATACTGCCCGGCCAGAGGCTTTCCGCGCCGATGTTTTGCGCGCTGTAGCGGTGCAGGGCAAGGAGTTGGGCGTAGGCGGCGTCCGGCGTGGGGTGCGGGTCGGTGACGAGTTCGAGCAGGGTTTCGGCGTAGTCGGTGGTGATGTTCGGGTGGGTGTAGGCGCTGCCGAGGGCGACGGGGTGCGGCGTGGTGGCGAGGGTGGCGTCGGGATTGGTGCGCAGGGTTTCGCGTTCGATGCCGATGTTGCCGTGGGCGAGGGTGAGGTCTTGCATGGCCGGTCTCCGTGGAAATGGTAATGAAGCGGCATGATAGCTTATGATGCTTTTTTCAGTAATGTTTGGAGGTATGTGATGAATATTGCGGTATTGATGGACGAGCTGGAGTCAATCAAGCCTTACAAGGACACGACGTTTGCGCTGATGCTTGCCGCGCAGGCGCTCGGCCACCGGGTGATGGTCTTCGGCCAGCGCGACTGGCAGGTGCGCGACGGCGCGGTGCAGGCGTATGTGCGCACGGTGCAACTCCATGATCAGGATGAGGATTTCTTCCGCGTGCTGAACGAGGAGGTGATTGACCTCGGCGATGTCGATGTGGTGCTGCAACGCAAGGATCCGCCGTTTAACCTGCGCTATGTCTATGATTCTTATATGCTCGATTTGCTGGAGGCGCAGGGGGTGCGGGTGGTCAATCCGCCGCAGGCGCTGCGCAACATGAACGAGAAGTTCGCCATTACCCGCCTGCCGCAATGCACGCCGGAGACGCTCGTTACCAAGTCGCGCGGCGAGATTCTCGCCTTTCTGCGCGAGTTCGGCGAGGCGGTGGCGAAACCGCTGGACGGCATGGGCGGCAGCGGCGTCTTCAAGCTGACCCAGGGCGACAAGAACACCAACGCGATTTTGGACGCGATGAACCCGGACGGCCTGCAAACGCTGATGGTGCAGCGCTATCTGGACAAGGTGAGCGAGGGCGACAAGCGCATTCTCGTCATCAACGGCGAGGCGGTCGATCACGGGCTGGCGCGCCTGCCCGCCGAGGGCGAGTTCCGCGCCAATCTCGCCGCCGGTGGCCGGGGCGTGGTGCAACCGCTAACCGAGCGCGAATGGTGGATTGTCGAACAGGTTAAACCGCTGATTGCCGAGCAAAAATTGTATCTGGTCGGGCTGGACGTGATTGGCGGTTATCTGACGGAGTTAAACGTCACCAGTCCGACCTGTATGCGCGAGATTGAGAAGGCAACCGGGCAGCACATTGCCCGCCGCTTCTGGGAGGGCTTGGCATGAAGCCTGTCGCGAAAAAGCCCGCTGTTACCGGCGAAAAACTGCAAGGCGAGGCGCTGCTTTGGCGTTACGCGCGCCAGGCGGAGGACGCGGAAGGTGAAAGCGACCATGTGCCGGGTTGCCCGTGTTGCAGCGGGCAGGAGCGGTGAAAGCGGGGGTTCGCCCCGCTTTTTCTTGATTTATAGCAATCCTCGCAAAGCCCTGTACGGTGTTGCGCCGCCTCGCCGTACAAAGACGTACTGCCTTCGGCGTCGCGCCTTGTACAGAACTTTGTGAGTATTGCTATACCAATCTGCCTTTGGCTACGACAAACGCGGTCGCCAGCGCGAGCAGCAATAGCGGGCCGGGTTTTGGCAAGAGCAGGGCGATGAAGGCGGCGAGGGCAAACAGCGCGAGGATGGGCAGCCAGCCGAGGCGCCCGGCATCGGCCAGTTGCCAGAAGGTCAGGCCAATCAGCATCAGCGCGAAACCGGCGACGACAAACCAGAGAAAGGCGAAGGTCTGCGGTTCGCTGCTGTGTACGCTGTTAAACACGCCCTGCGCGCGGATGCGGTGCAGCGCCTCGCGCATGGACAGCACGGCGAGGGTATTGTGCAGCACGCCGGTGGCAATGAGGGCAAGCGAGAGCCATTTCAGCATGGGGAACTCCGGAAATGATGATGCCTTATGGTATAGAATTTCCGCCAATACATCATGAGAAATTCAAACCCTTTTTGGAGCCAATTATGCAATTTGTCGATAACCGGGAAATTACCGACCCGCGTACCAATATCGCGCTGGAAACCTATCTGGTGGAAAACCGCCTGAGCGATGAGCCGCTATTGCTGTTTTACATCAACGAGCCGTCAATTATTATTGGCCGCAATCAAAATACCGTGGAAGAAGTGAACCAGGCCTATGTCGAAGCAAACGGGATTCACGTCGTGCGGCGAATGTCTGGCGGTGGTGCGGTCTATCATGATTTGGGCAATTTTTCCTTTTGCTTTATCCAGGATGAAAACAGCCTGTCGCGCGATTTCTCCGTTTTCACCAAACCGGTTATTGAAGCCTTGCATCAAATGGGCGTTGCCGGTGCTAAACTCGAAGGACGCAATGATTTGCTGATAGACGGCAAGAAATTTTCCGGCAATGCAATGTATGTCAAAAATGGCCGCATGACTGCCCACGGCACCATTCTCTTTGATGCCGATCTGGATGCCGTTACCCAGGCACTGAAACCTCGTGCAGACAAAATTGAATCGAAAGGTATCAAATCAGTGCGCAGCCGCGTCACCAATATCAAACCCTTTGTCGCACCGGAATACAAGGATATGACTACGCGCGAGTTTCGTGATGCGCTGTTGCTGCATATCTTTGGCGTCAAAGACCGCGCGCAAGTGCCGGAATACCATTTGACCGATGCGGACTGGGAAAAAGTCGCACAAATCCGCGCCGAACGCTTCGCCAACTGGGACTGGAATTATGGCAAATCGCCCGCTTTTACCAGCGAGCGCTATTACAAATTCCCGCAAGGTGCGGTCGATTTCCGCTTTAGTGTGGAGCGCGGCGTGATTCAGTCGCTGAAAATCTACGGCGATTTCTTCGGTATGGGCGATATTGCCGACGTGGAAAAATTGCTGACTGGTATTCCTTACCGCCGCGAGGCGGTCGAACTGGCTTTCAGTCAGATAGATAGCCGCTATTATTTTGGTGGAATAGAAAGCAGCGCGCTGGTGGATTTGCTGGTAGGTTGAGAAGACATAAAAAAACCGGGCGCGATGCTCGGTTTTTTGTCACGGTATCTATCTATTACCGTACCACCTGCCGTTTTTGCCCAAACAGGACGGCAAAATTAAGTAAAAGGCCGATGAAAAAAAGGGTTTCTTCATGATGGTTTGGAAATGATGTGCTATCGGTTAGTGTCAGCCAGATTGCAATTGCGGCAATGAGCAGGTTAATGATGAGTACCATATAGGCGAGCAGGGCAGGGCGGGTAACGGTTAAGGGTGGCGGTAGCGGTTCGTTATGCAGAAAGGCATGGGCATAGGTGCCAATGGACTTGCCAATGTCGGCGCCAAAATTATCAATGGTAATTTCTTGCTTACCGCCGTTGCGGTCAGTGATAACCAATGTTTCCGGCTGATAGCGGGAGGCTGGATGGTAATTGACGCTGCGAATTTCCGTCCAGTAAAGGGAAACGGGCTTGTCGTCATAGGGATAAATTGTCAGGGTTTTGTCATCGGCGCGAGCGAGAATGCGACTGCGATCAGCATGAAAATTGTGGCGGTAGCATTGCCATGCAGCGCGGCATAACCAGAGGACAAAGAGAATACTGCACACGACGAGTCCTTGCGCAAGCCAGGGGGAAAGAGCGATGTAGTGCAGGATGGCCGTATCAAGAATGATGATTACGGCAAGCATCATGGCACAGACAAATATTTTTAGATTGGCGTTGGCAATGCTGGATGCGCCCGGATACCAGCATCGTTCAGGAATGGGCGTATGTGTTTTTGAGGCTGTAGTTGTGATTTCCGGGGCGGGATTGGTGGTAGCGGCATGGCAATTATCTTGCAGATAGCGCATGGCCACGGCGGCAATTTCCGGTACTAATTCAGCGCGTAATTCCAATTCAAAGCGTATGGTGGTTTTTGTGCCGTCGCGTGTTTCCATGAACAATTTCAGCGGAAAAGGATCATCGGGATAGCTGATTTTGTGTAAATCTGTCCAGCGCCATTGATGAGTGATACAGTCGCGCAGATTATAAAAGGTAATGCCCTGACGGTCGCAAATAACCGCCGGGGTATGATTGTCACAAATGCGGGTCAGGTATTTATGTAGCGGTATAAGCGCTTTGAGTATTGCCATGAAGAGGGCAATTATGACCAGATAGTGAAGAATGCCGGAAACGAATCTGTCAGCAATAAAGGAAGCCAGTGGCAGGGCAATGACGGCGAGGGCAAAAATGATAATGCCCGGCCAGGCGATGAGGCGCTGCCAGCTTTGGCTGTCGGGGTGGTTGAAGTCGGGTTGGAATGACATGGTTTGGGGAAGATTTTCAGGCCGGGCGTGGATGCCCGGCCTGCATTATTGGGGTTTATTGTTTTTTCAGGCGGTAGTTGGCGTTTTCTTCTTCGCTGCGGCCGCCATTCGTGCCGTCGCTGTCGCGCATTTCCAGTTGGTTGTCGCCAATAGCGTAGGTGAAACCGTCGCCGTTTTCGTCAAGATGAATCAGGGTTTTGTCGTCGCTTTGGCGGTAGCGGCCAGTAACGGTTTCCGGTTTGGCGTCCGGCACTTCAAGGAAGAGCGTGGTCAGGCGGTAGCTGCCGTCGGCGTTGAGTTCAAGCGTGGTCTCAATGCCGGCGCAACTGGCGCAGGGCAGCACGCCTTTGTAGGTGCCGATAAAGGCAGGCGTGGCTTGGGTGGTGGCGGGTTTGTCGGCGTCGCTTTTTGGCTGGTCGCAGGCGGCAAGGCTGGCGCCGAGGGCGAGGAGGAGGGAAAGGGTCAGTTTTTGCATGGCGAGTCTCCGGTTGAGTTGGGGATGTTTATGACGTCGTCCCGGGCGATGCGGGAAAGGCCAATTTTGGCACAGTCGTAACTGCTGTGAACGTCGCCTGCACGAAAAAGCGCAGCTCCGGCTGCGTTTTTTCGTGGGCGGGGCGGGTTTCAGAACCAGCCTGCGTAGAGGGTGAGGAGAAAGACTGCGATGGTCACGAGGTAGCAGATGTTACGGAAGCGGTTGCCGATGTGGTAGTGCAGGTCGTGCAGCAGGTAGTAGAAGCGGTGTACGCCGTGCCACATCATCGAAAAAATGATGCCTGTGAGTACCAGATAGACGAATTTGTTGGCCACAAAGCCGTGGATGCTCTGGTAGAACTCCGCCGGGCTGCCGAGCCAGCCGAAGGGCAGGGCGATGGAGAGGACGATGATAATCGGTGCCAGTGCCAGCGCGGCGATGGTGCCGCCGACGGAGAACAGTCCCCAGTAAATCGGCTTGAAGTGGCGCAGGTGGCGGGCGTGTTCGTAATTGAAATGCCACCAGTAGGTTTTGTTTGCGGTTTTTTCGATGTTTTCGCTCATGGTTTGCTCCTTATGCCAGCCAGGCGACGATAATCAGCAGGATGACGAGGACGCCGCCAAAGGCACCCCAGCCCGCGCGGATAAGTACCTGGTCGGGCAGGAATTTTTCGCCGCGCTGGATGCGGATGGCTTTCGGCATCGCCTCAAACCAGGTTTTGCTGTTAAGCAGGGCACCGGCGATGCCGACGAGGTTCAGCAGGAACATAATCGGGTTTTTCTGCCAGGCTATCCAGCCAAGCCACGCTTCCTGGCTGCCCGCAAGGCAGGCGATGCCGTAGAAGAGGTTGAGCGCGGTGATGGCGGTGGTGATGGCGGTTGCTTCGCGCCACATATACCAGATATAGAAGCTGCTTTTTTTGTACCAGCCGTCGGGTTGCTGGTGGATGTAGGGTTTGCGTGCCATGTCATGCCTCCTTTTTGTCCTTGGTTACCATGCTCATCGCCCAGTACGGGACGGCGGCGGCTTTGGCCTGCTGGATGGCGCCCGCCGGGTCAACGTGTTTCGGGCAGACGTTGGAGCAGGCACCGACGAAGGTACACGGCCAGACGCCGTTTTCGTCGTTGAGCGCGCTGAAGCGCTGGCGGTCGCCCTGGTCGCGGTTGTCAAGGTTGTAGCGCTGGGCGAGGGCAATGGCCGCCGGGCCAAGGAAGTCGGCATTGATGCCGATTTGCGGGCAGGCCTGGTAGCAGAGCATACAGTTGATGCACATGGTGTACTGCTTGAATTTCGCCAGTTGCTGCGGGGTTTGCAGGTATTCTTTTTCGGCGAGCGCGCGCGGGTTTTTGGTGATGATGAACGGGCTGACCGCGTTCAGTTTGTTGATAAACGGGTCAAGGTCCACGACCAGGTCTTTTTCAATCGGGAACTGGTCGAGCGCGCCGATGGTGATTTCGCCGACGTCGGCAAATTCGCGGACGAAGGTGGAGCAGGCAAGGCGCGGCTGACCGTTGACCACCATGCCGCAGGAGCCGCAGACTTCCATGCGGCAGGACCAGCGGTAGGCGATGGACGGGTCAAAGTCGTCTTTCAGCAGGGCAAGGGCGTCGAGGATGGACATATCCTGTGTCCATTCGATTTCAAAGGGTTGCGCCCAGGGTTTTTCGTCCTCGTCAGGACGGTAGCGCATCAGGTTGATTCGGATTTTGTTGCTCATGATGGGGTGCCTCTCAGTGGTTTGCCTTTTCTGCTTCTGCGCCGTACACCCGTTTCGCCGGTTGCGATTTGGTGATGCAGACGTCGCTGTAGGCAATTTCCGGTTTGTCGCCGTCGCGGCGGAAGGCGAGGGTGTGCTTGAGGAATTTGTCGTCGTCGCGCTCCGGGTAGTCGAGGCGCTGGTGCGAACCGCGCGACTCGGTGCGGCTTTCGGCGGAATAAATCATCGTTTCTGCGACGTCCAGCAGGTAACCCAGTTCGATGGTGGTCAGCCAGTCGGTGTTAAAGGTGTCGCTGTGGTCGGTAACGCGCACTTTTTCGTAGCGCGCTTTCAGCTCGTTCAGCTTGGCAATGGCGCGCTCGCTGTTCTCGGCGCTGCGGTAAATGCCGATTTCCGCTTCCATCATGCTGGTCAGCTCTTTGCGGATGTCGCTGGGTTTTTCCGTGCCGCCGCTGCGGTTCTTCAGCTCGGCAAACGGTTTCCAGGCTTCTTCCGCCATTGCGGCGAATTGTTCCTTGCTGGCGAAATAGCCTGCGCTGCTCGCGTGTTTCCAGGCATCTTCCCCGGCTACCTTGCCGAAGACGCAGAGTTCGGCGAGCGAGTTGGAGCCGAGGCGGTTGGCGCCGTGCAGACCGACGGAGGAGCATTCGCCGACGGCAAACAGCCCCTTGATGCGGGTTTCGCAGCGGGAATTGGTTTCGATGCCGCCCATGGTGTAGTGCGCGGTCGGGCGTACCGGGATCGGTTCGTGTACCGGGTCAACGCCAACGAATTTTTTCGCCAGCGAGCAGATAAACGGCAGCCGTTCGGTGAGGTAGGCTTCGCCGAGGTGGCGCAGGTCGAGATTGACCACCGCACCGCGCGGGTTTTCGATGGTGCGGCCTGCTTTCCACTCGTGGTAAAAGGCTTGCGAGAGTTTGTCGCGCGGGCCGAGTTCCATGTATTTGTTCTTCGGCTCGCCAATCGGCGTTTCCGGCCCCAGACCGTAATCCTGCAAATAGCGGTAGCCGTCCTTGTTGGTGAGGATACCGCCTTCACCACGGCAGCCTTCGGTCATCAAAATGCCGGAGCCGGGCAGCCCGGTCGGGTGATACTGCACAAATTCCATGTCGCGCAATGGCACACCGTGGCGGTAGGCGAGCGCCATGCCGTCGCCGGTGACGATGCCGCCGTTGGTGTTGAAGGCGAAGACACGGCCTGCGCCACCGGTGGCGATGATGACTGCTTTTGCCTGTACCGCGCGCAGCACGCCGTTTTGCACGTCATAGCAGAGGACACCGTGCAGCTCGCCGTTGGATTCAATCAAATCGAGGGCGAAGTGTTCGTCGAGGCGGTGAATGTTGGGGAATTGCAGCGAGGTCTGGAACAGGGTGTGCAGCATATGGAAGCCACTCTTGTCAGCGGCAAACCAGGTACGCGGAATTTTCATCCCGCCGAAACGGCGCACGTTGGCGCGGCCATCGGGCAGGCGCGACCACGGGCAGCCCCAGTGCTCCATTTGAATCATTTCTTCCGTGGCGTGTTCAACGAAATATTGCACCACGTCCTGTTCGCACAACCAGTCGCCGCCGGAGACGGTGTCGTTGAAGTGGTATTCCAGCGAGTCATCGTCGCGCACCACGCCTGCCGAGCCGCCTTCTGCCGCAACCGTATGGCTGCGCATCGGATAGACTTTTGAAATCAGGGTGATTTTTGCGTTTGGTGCGCTGCGGGCGATTTCAATCGCCGCGCGTAACCCGGAACCTCCGGCGCCAATGATGGCCACATCGGACTGGATAATATCCATAAAGTACCTCTTGTTATGCCTCTGTTAATAATGTGGGCATTTTAACATGATTCGCCGGGGCGTCAGCAGGGGAAAACGCTTTTTTCTGAATAAAAATAGCCTGTTGTGAGAACAAGAAGGGTTCTAATTTACTAAGCCTGCGCAAGTATTTTGGCAAGAATGGCACCGTTTTGGCGAAGATGTTGTGGATTTGTGCGTTTTTGCCAACATGAACTCACATGAAGCGGGCAGGGCGCAGACAAAATTGTCGCGGTGCGGGCGTTTTTATGGCGCTGCTACAATGCCTGGGAGTCAAAACTGGAGTACGGGCAATGGAAAGAAATGGCGACCTGATTGGCACTTTTGAGCGTAAACAGCGGATGCGCGCGCTGTATCGCGGCGAGATTATGATTAACAGCGAGCTGGGCGACATTCAGAAACTGATTGATGAAGACCGCAAGGCGGAAGCGGCGGAGCGCTATTTTGACGTTTTCCGCGTTATTCGCGCCCATTGTCGCGTCAATCGCCTCATTTCCGCGCTGTTGGTTTTACTAATAGCCGTTTGCCTGTTTGCCATCGTCTGCGACCTGCACGCGTCGCAGAGGAAAATTTATGAAGGAATCATCGAACTTTCCCTGTCTGTTCTGTTTGTCCGTTTTTATATCAGCGGCGAATATATACGGCTTGACAGTCGTAGTTTGGGACGGTTTGCCCCGGAATATTGGTGGAAAATATTCGCCATTGGTGAGGCCGTGCAGATGCCGGCTGTTCAGCGGGCTTTACTGCCGCAAGATATTTTTTATCTTTGCAACTATTGGCATATGCGCTATGGTCGCATCGTCAAGGCGCATTCATATTCCTGGTAAATACCGTTTCTATCATGTGGAGGAAAATCAATATGTCTCTTGCAACGGCTTTCAAAAAAATGCACCCGCTGCAACGGCGGCAAATCGCCAATATCCTGGGCTGGATTGCTGCGCTACTAATGTTCGCACATTTTTACATCAACACTAGTCGGGCAGGAATCCTGTTGTATTTGCTTACTGCCTGCATCATCTGGCTTTTCGCCGTTTATTTGGCGGGCATTGGTGGCAGGGCGTTCAAGAAAAAAGGAATGCTGTTGCGGCGGATCAATAACGAGCAGCGCGCATTTATTGCGGATAGTGGTACTGCTCTGGGAATGTTGCTGATCGTAAACGCCAGTATCCTAGAATATAAATGGTGGCACATTTTGCTTTTGTTTGTTCTTGTCATGATTATTTTTGCTTTTTGTATTGCTTTGGTTGGTATCAAAGATAAATAAGTTTTGGCTACTATGGAGCTTTTATGAGTATTGAAATTTTCTTGAAGAAAAAACAGAATCCGGCGCAATGCAAAAACACGGCAGACTTGCTCGGCTGGTTTGGCCTTGTATTGGCGCTTCAAAAAGGCTATACCGTCAGTACAGGCTGGCAAATGTTATTGCTGGTATCACTCGGCTGTGCGCTGTGGTTTTTTGCAGTTTATATCGTTGGCCTGCATGGCAAGAAAATCCGTAAGGGGACGTTATTCCATCGACTCAATGAGGAGCGACGGGTTTATATTGCCGGGCATTGCGGCTTTCTTGGCGCCATTCTGATTTTTATTCATTGGTACCTGCATTCATCGTGGTCAGTGCAGCTCGCTGTTGTTGTCGCAAGTTGTGTGCTGTGGATGTTTTCGGTATATTTGGTCGGTATTAGAAATTAGGCGAGACTGCTAACCCTTGTTTTAATCCGTAGCGATGCTACATATTAGTTGGAGTACATCATGAAAGGAACCATCCTTGATTATAATCCGCAAAATCAAAATGGATTGATTGCCGGTGAAGACGGCAAACGCTATGTCTTTGTGCAGCACGACTGGAAAAGTAACATTGCGCCGCAAAATGGTCAGGAAGTGGATTTTTCGCCTGCGGGTGAGCGCGCGGGCGAAATTTACCGCATTGAGCGTCCGCTGCTTTTTACTTCTTCAAAAAAGTTGCCTGCTGCATTGCTTGCCTTCTTTTTGGGCAGTCTTGGCGTGCACAAGTTTTTCCTCGGTTATACCAGGGAGGGAATTATCATGCTGCTGTGTTTTTTCCCCGGTATGTTGCTTTTGGGCATTCCAACCATTATTGCCGGGGTAATTGGGCTGGTTGAGTGCATTATTTATGCCTGTAAACCAGATGAGGATTTTGAGCGGATTTATGTGCAGGGAAGGCGTCCGTGGTTTTGAGCGGGCGATAAAAAACCGGGCGCGATGCCCGGTTTTTTTATGGTGTTTTGGCGCTTCAGGTGCGCGGCAGGGTGACGCCGGTTTGTCCCTGGTATTTGCCCGCACGGTCTTTGTAGGAGATGGCGCAGGGTTGGTCGGACTGGAGAAACAGCATTTGCGCGACGCCTTCGTGCGCGTAGATTTTTGCCGGCAGCGGCGTGGTGTTGGAGAATTCGAGGGTAACGTGGCCTTCCCATTCGGGTTCTAGCGGGGTGACGTTCACAATGATGCCGCAACGGGCGTAGGTGCTTTTGCCGAGGCAGATGGTGAGGATGTCGCGCGGGATGCGGAAGTATTCGACGGTGCGGGCGAGGGCAAAGCTGTTCGGCGGGATGATGCAGACGTCGCTTTCGATATCGACGAAGCTCTGCGGATCAAAGGCCTTGGGGTCAACGATGGCACTGTTGATGTTGGTGAAAACTTTGAATTCGCGAGCGCAGCGGACGTCGTAGCCGTAGCTGGAGGTGCCGTAGGAGACGATTTTGCGCCCGCTTTCGTCGTGGCTGACGAGGCCGGGTTCGTAAGGGTCAATCATGCCGTGCTGTTCGGCCATCTTTTTGATCCAGCGGTCGTTTTTGATGCTCATGGGGTTTCCGGGTTGGGTTAGAAACTGCGGCTGTCCACCAGCCAGCCACGGTCGGCAGTGCGGATGATGAGGATATCGCCGAAGGGCGCGCTGTTGCCGTCTTTGGTGTGGACGGCGACGCGCACGAGCTGCTGCTGCTCGCCCTTGACGCCGGTTTCGTCAATGCTGAAGTGGTCAATGCCGCCGTGCTCGGCGAAGATGCGGGTGATGTCGCCGTCATCAATCATTTTTTGGAAGGCGTCGCGCTGGTCGTCCGGGATGGAAAGCTGGGCGACGGCGGCAGCGCCCTGCTGGTCGCGCACCGCTTCAAAGAAGAGACGGGCGGCATCCAGCGCGCTGTCGGCGGCGTGGGCAAGCGGGAAGGCGAGGGCGATGAGGAAGGGAAACAGGTTGCGCATGGGGATTCTCCGGTAACAGGCGCGCAGATTCTACCCGGCGCTGGCAGGGCGCGCAAAAACTTGCCCCGCCGCCGCCCTATAATGTTGCCCGTCACCCGTTTCAGGATTCCCCATGAGCGACCTTTTCCAACTCGTCAGCAATTACCAGCCCTCCGGCGACCAGCCCGCCGCCATCGAGCAGCTGCTGGAAGGCCTGGAAGACGGCCTTGCCAAGCAAACCCTGCTCGGCGTCACCGGCTCCGGCAAAACCTTCACCATGGCGAACGTCATCGCGCGTGCGCAGCGTCCGGCGCTGATTCTCGCACCAAACAAGACGCTGGCGGCGCAGCTTTACGGCGAAATGCGCGAATTTTTCCCGCATAACGCGGTGGAATACTTCGTCTCCTATTACGACTACTACCAGCCGGAAGCCTACGTTCCTGCCTCCGATACCTTCATCGAAAAAGATGCCTCCATCAACGAACACATCGAACAAATGCGCCTCTCCGCCACCAAGGCCATCCTCGAGCGGCGCGACACCATCATCGTCGCCTCCGTCTCCAGCATTTACGGCCTGGGCGACCCCAGCCAGTACCGGCAAATGCGGCTGCACCTCTCGCGCGGCGAAACCATCGACCAGCGCGACGTCCTCTCGCATCTCGCCGAGCTGCAATACACGCGCAACGACACCCAGCTGCTGCGCGGCACCTTCCGCGTCAAGGGCGACGTGCTCGACATCATGCCCGCCGAATCCGACTGGTACGCGGTGCGCTTTGAACTCTTTGACGACACCATCGAAAGCATCCGCTACTTCGACCCGCTCACCGGCGAAATGCTCGAAGCGGTGCCGCGCATCACCATCTACCCGAAAACCCACTACGCCACGCCGCGCGCGACCGTCCTGAACACCATCGACCAAATCAAGGCAGAGCTGCGCGACCGCCTTGCCGTCCTCACCGCACAAAACAAACTGGTGGAAGCGCAGCGCCTCGAACAGCGCACCCGCTTTGACCTGGAAATGATGGTAGAGCTCGGCTACTGCTCCGGCATCGAAAACTACTCGCGCTACCTCTCCGGGCGCGAGGCGGGCGAACCGCCGCCGACCCTGCACGACTACCTGCCCGCAGACGCGCTTTTGATGATAGACGAAAGCCACGTCACCATCCCGCAGCTGAACGGCATGTACCGGGGCGACCGCTCGCGCAAAGAAACGCTGGTCGAATACGGCTTTCGCCTGCCGTCCGCGCTGGACAACCGCCCGCTGCAATACGAAGAATTTGAGGCGCTTGCGCCGCAGACCATCTACATCTCCGCCACCCCCGGCGACTACGAAAAACAGCACAGCGGGCAGACCGTCGAACAAGTCGTGCGCCCGACCGGGCTGCTTGACCCCGAAGTGGAAGTGCGCCCGGTGGACAGCCAGGTGGAAGACGTCCTCGGCGAAATCCGCGCGCGCGTCGCCGCCGACGAGCGCGTCCTCATCACCACCCTCACCAAAAAAATGGCGGAAGACCTCACCGACTACCTGATGGAACACGACGTGCGCGTGCGCTACATCCACTCCGACGTCAACACCGTGGAGCGCATGGAAATCATCCGCGACCTGCGCCTCGGCACCTTTGACGTGCTGGTCGGCATCAACCTGCTGCGCGAAGGGCTGGATATGCCGGAAGTATCGCTGGTCGCCATCTTCGATGCCGACAAAGAAGGCTTCCTCAGAGGAGAGCGCGCCCTGATTCAGACCATTGGCCGCGCCGCACGCAACGCGCGGGGCAAAGCGATACTGTATGCGGCGAACATCACCCGCTCGATGCAGGCGGCGATGGACGAGACCGCGCGCCGCCGCGAAAAACAACAAAAATACAACGAAGAACACGGCATCACCCCGCAGACCATCCGCAAAAAAATCACCGACGTCATGGAAGGCGCGCACGTCGCCATCAAGGCAAAAAAAGCGCACCGCGAACGCGAGCGCGAAGCGCTCCCGGCAGACCCGAAAGCGGCGGCGAAACTCATCAAACAGCTGGAAAAACAAATGCTGGAGCACGCGAAAAACCTCGAATTCGAGGCCGCCGCCGCGCTGCGCGACCGCATCAAGCATATTGAGCAGAGCGCCTATATCGACAATGCCTGAACATATTAACCATCCGCTTGGGGCGTGTTTACAACTGGTCGTAACACGATAATTTCATCCGTAGGTTGGGTTAGCGGGGTACGCGCGTGACCCAACCTACAAAGCCTCACGGCTAGCCCCGAAAGCCTCATACGGTGTTGCGCCGTCTCGCCGTACAACCGCTTACTGTCTTCGACCGCGCGCCTTGTCTGAGGCTTTCGGTGTATCGCTATATAACCCGCCGCCCGTTTGCAGCGCGGGTTTGCGTGACCACACGCACAAAAAAGCCGGGACAATCCCGACTTTTTCGCATCCTACCATCAGTAATAGCCCATCACCTTCCACCAGACGAGGCCGACGGCGATCCACACGGTGAAATTGACGATGCTGGTGACAAAGCCCGCCTTCCACCATTCGCCGAGGGTGGCGTAGTTGGAGCTGAAGATGACTGGCGCGGTACCGGTGGCATAGTGGGTCAGGCTCATCATCAGGTTGCCAGCGGCGGCGAGAATGAGGCCAAAGAGCAGCGGCGGCGCGCCGAGGGCGATGCCCGCACCGTAGAAGGCGACCAGCATGGCGGAGATATGCGCGGTGGTGCTGGCGAAGAAGTAGTGCGCGTAGAGGTAGATGAGCGCGAGCAGGAGCATCGCGGTGTAGCCGCCGAGACCAAGGGTGGCGATGCCGCCCTGAATCTGGTTGGCAAAGTAGCCGATGACGCCGAGTTTGTTGAGAAATTCGGCCATCATCACCAGCGCGCCGAACCAGATGAGCGTATCCCACGAGCTTTTTTCGCCGGTGACGTCGCCCCAGTTGAGCACGCCGCTGACGAGGAGGATGGCGACGCCGAGGAAGGCGGTGCTGGTCGGGTTCAGTTTCAGCGCCGCCACACCGCTGAGGTGGAAGGGAATGTCCGCCCAGAGCGCGAGCAGGAGGATAAAGACGCCAATCATCCACCATTCATCGCGCCGCACCTTGCCGAGCGCGGCGAGTTTTTCACGGGCGAAGCGGGTCGCGTCCGGCGTTTCCTTTATTTCTGGCGGGAAGACGAGGTAGAGCACCAGCGGCATCAGCAGGATGCAGGCCATGCCGGGGATGAACATGGCAATCGCCCAGGTGGTCCAGTCCATGTGGAAACGGGTGCCCATCACGTCATTGATGGCGCTGACGACGAGCGGGTTGGGCGCGGTGGCGGTGATGAACATCCCGGAGGTGATGGGATTGGAATTGAAGTTCACCAGCGCGAGATAGCGGCCAATTTTGCCCTGCGTGCCTTTTTCCGGTGAAGAATCGAAGGCGGTGGCGATGGACTTCATGATGGGGTGGATGATACCGCCGCCGCGCGCGGTGTTGGAGGGGGTAATCGGCGCCAGCACCGTTTCGGACAGGGCGAGGGCGTAGGCAATGCCGAGGGTGCGCTTGCCAAAAAGGGCGATGAAGTAATAGCCGATGCGCTCGCCGAGGCCGGTCTTGATGACGCCGCGCGCAATCATGATGGAGATGACGATCAGCCAAATGAGCGGGTTGGAGAAGGAAGAAAGCGCGTCTTTAATCGCCTGGTTGGCGGGTTTGGCCGCATCCGGGGCGACGGTCACGCCGGTGATGGCGACCAGGGCGACGGCGATGATGGAAACCGCGCCGAGTGGCAGCGCCTTGCCGATGATGGCGGCGATGGTGCCGACGAACAGCGCCAGCAGATGCCAGCCGCCGGGGTCGATACCTTGCGGTACCGGCACGGCGAACCAGATGATGAGGGTGAGGGCGACCGCGATCAGGGTCGGGACGGGTTTGACAGCCATGATGATTCTCCGGTAGTTGAAGAAAATCCATCATAGCAGTTTGCCCAGGGGGAGGTAAGCGCCGCCACGCCATCCCTGCCGTGCTAAACTACCGTTCCCAATCGGAAAAACGAAAGGAGCCAAAAACATGACACACCGCACCGCCCTCTGGGCAATCCTCTGTGCATTGCCGCTCGCGGCACACGCCGGGCTGCACCACAAATACAACCCGAAACCGCAGAACTACCCCGTTCCCGCCGGCAACGTCATCTGGGTCGCAACAGACGGCACCACCGCCGACAAAGGCGCGACTGGCAGCCGCGACAAACCCTTCTCCACCCTGGGCGAGGCGGTACGCCGCAGCCAGAACGGCACCACCATCATCATGAAAACCGGCATCTACCGCGAGCCGCACGTCTTCATCACCCGCGACGACATCACCCTGCAAGCCGAGCCGCAGGGCGAAGTCTGGCTGAAAGGCACCGAAGTCATCCCCGCCGACCGCTGGCAAAAAGAAGGCAACCTCTGGAAAACCACCGGCAACCAGAGCTTCTGCCGCGTCTGCACCACCAACGCCGATCCGAAAAAAGAAGGCATGGCCGCCTACCCCGAACAGGCCTTCATCAACGACGAACCGCTGAAACAGGTGGCGAGCAAGGACGCCGTCAAGCCCGGCACCTTCTACGTCGAAGACCCGAATCCCACCACCCTGAAAGACCCGAAAAACGAAAACAACCGACTCGGCTTCAACATCCCGCCGGCGCACGACGTCACCTGGTACCTCGGCTCCGACCCGACCCAGGGCACCGCCGAAATCTCCAAATACGCACGGGCGCTGACCAGCACCGGCAAACGCTTCAAAATGCGCGGCATCAACATCGCCCAATTCTCGCCGCACCAATACTGGGGCTACAAAGACCCCGTCCTCGCTGACATGAGCGGGCCGATCGCCCTCAGCGTCAACGGCGAAAGCAGCCTCGTTGAAGACGCCATCTTCGCGCAAAACGGCAGCGGTGCCTCCGCCTTCTTCTTCGACGGCCCCAAAGAAAAAGGCGCTCCGGGCGCGAAAAACAGCATCCTGCGCAACAGCCAGTTCGTTGATAACGGTGCCAATGGCGCGGGCGCCAACTACGCCCACGGTTCCGTCTTTGAAAACAACTACTTCGCGCGCAACAACAACGAAAAATTCCTCACCAAAGACTGCGGCGCCTACTGCGGCATCGGCCACGTCAAAATCACCCACATCCTTGACTTCACCTTCCGCAACAACATCCTCGACAACGGCGACAGCCCGCCGAACTACCTCCGCGAAAACCTCATCAACAACACCGCGCCCGGCTTCTGGTGCGACGAAGGCTGCATCAACGCCAAAGTTACCGGCAACTACTTCATCAATATGCCGGTGGCCATCTTCGACGAAGTCAGCGACGGTACCATTATCGCCTCCAACATCATCGAAGGCGGCGACTACGGCATCCGCGCCTCCGGCAGCAGCAACACCCGCATCTACAACAACACCATCTCGCGCGTCTCCCGCCCCTTCCTCATCCGCGAAGACTCGCGCGCCAAAGGCTGCAATTACATGAAAGACGGCGTTTGCCAGGCCAAAGAACGCTGGTCCATCAGCCGCGGCCTCTCCTGGAACCAGGAAAACACCGAAATCTACAACAACATTATCTCCTCGCGCGCCTTCATTAAAGGCGACCACAACGCGCCTTATTTCGCCTACCCGCTGCGCAACGAAAGCAGCCTGCCCGAACAGGACAGCGGCATCGTGCGCACCGGTAACGATATGTTCCGCGGCATCGACTACAACGCCTACTACCGCAGCAGCCTCGAAAACGAACCCTACGTCATCGTCTGGGACACCGAAAAAAAAGGCAAAGTGGACGAAATGCTGATGCGCACCGCCGACCTGGCCAAAAACCCGAACATCAACCCGAAAATCAACGGACTGGAACGCCACGCGCTGGACCTCTTTGGCAGTCGCGCCGAAAACCCCTACTTCAAAAAAGAAGCCGAGGGCAACGAAGACTACCGCCAAAGCAACTACAACCTGCGCGACGACAGCCCCGCCAAACGCAGCGGCAAGGCGCTGCCGCTGGACATCGCCCGCGCCATTGACCCCGAAGGCAAAACCGTCAAACCGGGCGTCGCCGTTGACCGTGGCGCGCTGATGAACGTGATGATGGACGCCACCAACGGTGCCGAAAGCCCGCGTGCGGCCAAACTCGAACAACCCGCCACCGCCGCCACCGCCGACAACAACAGCGCCAACAGCGGCGACCACGGCACTATCGGCTACAGCAGCGGCGGCAACAGCGACGCCAGCGCAGCCGCCGCCCGTGCCGCCAACCACAACAGCCCGAGCGCCAACCAAACGACCGCCGCCAACCGTGGCCAAAACGCGAACAACAGCGCCGCCCCGGCTGCCAGCCCCGCCACCGCGACCGCCGCAACCGATACACGCAAAGCCGACCGCGCCGTAGCCAGCGAAACCCCGCGCGGCCTGCTTGTGCCAAACGAACCGGTACGACCGCACTACGACACCGTCCTCGCCTACAGCGAAGGTCGTGCCGCCGTCAAAAAAGACGGACGCTGGGGCTATATCGACCGCAACGAACGCGAAATCGTCGCGCCGCAGTACCAGGACGCCTGGCCGTACCGCGAAGGTCGCGCCGCCATCAAAAAAGACGGCCAATGGGGCTACCTCGACGCGAACGGCAAAGAAGCGGTCAAACCCGCGTACGACCGCGCCTGGTCATACGAAAATGGCCGCGCCATCGTCGAAAAAGGCGGCCGTCGCTACACCATTGACCTGAGCGGCAACGAAATCCTCGTGCCATAACACACACCACCCCTCCCCGTGGGGGGGGAGGGGTGGGTTACCGAAGATACGCGCGGTAACATTTTTCCCAATTATCAAATGTGTTCCGACGCACTCATTCCTCCAAAAAACAAGGAACTCAACATGGCATATCCACCAAGCGTCGAAAAAGCCCTGTCCTATTGGCAGGCTGCCGACATCCCGGCGAGCTACAAAAAAATCACGCCACTCTATAAATTCCTTTGGTCAAAAGGCATCGCCCTGCCGCCTGTCATCCTTGCGGATTTCAAAACCAACGTTATGATCTTCGCTATCCTGAGTTGCATCTTTTATCCGCTGGCGATCCTGCTCAAACCGCAAAAACGACCCCACACGCTGACAGAACTACTGATCCACGTCATCGTGCTCATCGTCATTATTGGCGGCATGGCGGCCTATAACTGCCACCAGCGCCGCAAATTCGGCCTGCTCACATGGCAGGAAATCCAGAACCTGCCCGACAGCGAAACAGACCCGAAATAAACCCTGCAAAACCCTGCAAAACCCTGCGTCTGTTGTGATGTGGAGCTGTTTACAATTTGAATCTCCCGCCGCTACGAAGCGGGGGAGGAATAAACCGCGACGACCACATCGAACAACGCAAACAGGCCCATCCCGTGTACGGTGCGACGGGGTGCCCCCTTATGGTGAAAACTATGACCTCTATCTCTTTATATACACCAACCCCCGCGATCGTGTATGTAAACCCGTCCCCCAACGGCATGAACCCTTCCTGCAAACCGCAAAGGAGACCACATGACCTATCCCGCAAACATCGAAAAAGCCCTGGCGTACCTGCAAGCCGCCGACATCCCGGCGCGCTACAAAAAAATCGCGCCGCTACACAAATTCCTTT
Source organism: Cardiobacterium sp. (assembly GCF_057314735.1). Classification (NCBI taxonomy): domain Bacteria; kingdom Pseudomonadati; phylum Pseudomonadota; class Gammaproteobacteria; order Cardiobacteriales; family Cardiobacteriaceae; genus Cardiobacterium; species Cardiobacterium sp. Next base: position 60,606 of record NZ_DBHKZK010000049.1, on the reverse strand, counting down.
GGCAAAAAGACATCGCCCTCCCGCCCGTCATCCTTGCGGATTTCAGAACCAACGCCATCCTCTTCGGCATCGGCGGCGTCATCTTTTGGCAGATAGCCAGCCTGATCATGTCCCTGTTCCTGCCCCTGCAACACCCGCCAGCGCCGCAAATTTGGCCTGCTCACATGGCAGGAAATCCAGAACACACCCTGAACCAACATAACCACAACGGAGGACTGAAATGAAAGGCGATTTTCTGTTTTTGGACATTGACGGCTGCTTGTCGCGCGGCAAGTTTGCGCCGTTTGACGTGGCGGCGATGCAGACACTGGCCGCGCTGGCGCGCAATGCGGAGACGGAAGTCGTGCTGTGCAGCGGGCGCTCGTTGTCGTATATCGAGGCCATCGCGCAGTTCGTCCGCTTTGGCCGCTATGCGGTCGCCGACCAGGGCGCGCTGCTCTATGACTATCTGGAAGACGAGGTCGTGTTCGCGCCGCAACTGACCCCGGCAGTACGCGAACAGATTGCCGACATGGCGCGCTATCTCGCGGCACATGGCGACAGTTTCGCCGTGCACTGGTCAATGAGCCACGGCAAGGAAGCGTGCATTTCGCTGGTCGCCGAAAAGGGTAAGCGCGCGGAAGACGTGCGCGCGGTGGTGGAAGCGCATTTGCAGACCGACGGTTTTGACCTGCATTGCTCCGGGCGCGCGCTCGACATCATCCCGCACGGGGTGAACAAATGGACGGGGGCGCAGTTTTTCTTTGAGCACTACGGCAAAAAGGCGACGCGCATCGCCGCCATTGGCGACTCGCCCGGCGATTTGCCGATTCTGACTCAGGCGGATTTTGCCGCCTGCCCCGCCAACGCGGCGGAGTCAGTGAAGGCGGTGTGCGACTACGTCAGCGATGCCGATGAGGTTTACGGGGTGACGGATATTTTCCGGCGCTATTTTCTCTAAACAGCAACCCGCCATACATTTAGCCCCTTTCGCGCAGCGCGTGAAAGGGGCTTTTCGTCAGGCGGGCAAGGCAGGGCGACTTTCTCACAACACCTGCAACATTTGCGGGTCGTCGGCGTGTTCAATCAGCATGGCGCGGACGCGGCTTTGCCACAGTTCGCCAAAGCGGGCGAGTTCAGCAGCATTCGCCTCGCCGCTGACCGCTTTCGGCATCAGCGTCTGCATATCGGCGGCAAAGGGGACGATGCTGGCGTTGAGTTCCAGTTCGACCCGCGCGCCGTTATCGAGGCGGGTGAGCGCCATCAGCCCGGTCAGCGGTGCGTCGTAGGAGAGCAGGTCGCGGCGGCGGAACCGCCCCGGCGCGCCGATGCCGCCAAAGCCGGTTTCGGCGGCGGCGCCGGTGAGCAGGGTGGCGATGGTAGCGATGACACCGGTGGTGCCATTGTCGCGGGAATCGCGCATTTGCACGGTGATGCCGCCGCGTTCGGGCAGGTCGTCGCCGTAGAGCGCGCGCAGACCGCGACGGACGAGGAGGTAGGCGCCCGCAACCGTCGGGCAGGAATGCCCGGCGAGGCGCACCGCATCGGCGTAGTGGTATTCAAGGATGCCACCCGCTGCGGCGCCGAGGAAACGGGCGAGCGGGTCGCGCACGCGCACGGTCGGTGCCTGGGCAAAAAAGGTGGGGAAAGTTTCTTGCATGGGATGTCTCCGGTTTCGTGTTGGAATGCGGGCAGTTGCGCCGCGGCGCGCAAGTATAGGGCGCGCGCCGGGCGGCGTCATTGAGGGTTGTCGCATCGTAACGTCGCCGCCAACCATTGCGCGTAACCCGCGTTCACCGCCACAACCGGCAGGCACAATACCTGCGGACAGTCATACGGATGCAGGCGGATTATTGCCGCCTCGACCGCGTCATACAGCGCCCGCCGCGTCTTGATGGCAAGGCGCACCTCGTCGTCCATGCACAGCGCGCCCTGCCACCAGTATTGACTGCGAATCGCCTCGTACTGGACGCAGCCGACAAGATGTTCGGCCAGCAGTGCCTCGCCGATGCGTTCGGCACTGGCGCGATCGGGCGCGGTGGAGAGCACCACGCACAGCTCATCGTTCATAACAATCTCCGCTTCAGCTATCGCCCGGATTATATAGCGATACTCACCAAGCCCTGTACGGCGAGGCGGCGCAACGCTGTACAGGGCTTGGTGGGGATTGCTATACCCTACGACAGCGACGACGCGCGGGCTATAATGCCATTCTCATTTGCAACCGGAGAACCATCATGTTGAAACGCCGACAATTTATCGCAACCACCTCCGCCGCGCTCGCCGCATTGTCGTTCCCCGCCCGTGCGCAGAACGCGGGCAAACTGACCCTGTGGGGGCCGCCGGTGACGCCGAGCGTGTTGCTTGCCATCGCCGCGCGCGAAGGCAAGGCGAAAGACATCAGCCCGTTTGACGTGCAAATCTGGCGCAGTCCCGACCAGTTGCGCGCCGGGTTGGTGAACGGCGAAATTGCCGCCTCCATCGTGCCGAGCTACGTCGCCGCCAACCTCTACAATCAGGGGCGCAAGGTCAAACTGTTCAACATCATGAGCGAAGGATTGAACTACATTGCCGCCCCCGTCGAAGACGGCAAGCCGCTTATCGCCAGCCTCGCCGATCTCACGCAACGCAGCCTCGTCATCCCCTTCAAAAACGATATGCCCGACCTGCTCCTGCAAATCCTCTACAAAAAAGCGGGGCTGGATTTTGCGGCGGCGAAGGTGAGCTACACCGCAACACCGCCGGAAGCGCTGGTACTGTTCCTGAGCGGCAAAGTGGATTGCGCCAACCTGCCCGAACCGCTGATGAGCCTCGCGCAAATCAAGGCGAAAGAAAAAGGCAGGGAAATCGCGCGCGCGCTGGACGTGCAGCAGCTCTGGGGCGAAGCATTCAACAGCGCGCCACGGGTGCCGCTCGCCGGGCTGCTTTTTACCGAAGAATTTATCGCGCAGCACAAAGATTTTATTGTCGTGCTCAATGACGATTTGCAGGCGGCAGTCGAATGGAGCAAGGCGCATCCTGACGAGACGGCGAAACTCGCAGCCGAATACCTGCCCTTCCCACCAGAAGCGCTCGCTGCCGGCATTCCGCATTCGCGCTTTTCCGCCATTCCCGCTGCCGGCATCGAGGCGGAAATCCTGAATTTCTACACGGAAATGCACGCGCTCAATGCCAAAATCACCGGCGGCAAGGTGCCGGATGCGGGGCTGTTCTATCGCGGTTAGGAGGTGTTTGCAATTTGAGAAATCCCCCTCCCCTGCAGGGCGAAGCCCGCAGCGGGCGGGCTCCCACGCAAAATGCGGACGCATTTTGCGTGGGGCCCGGGGGAGGGCTGGGGTGGGGGTAGCGATATTATCGACAAACCGAAATTCTGCTTTTTCAATTACTTGCTGTCCTCACCCCAGCCCTCTCTCGCTGCGCGAGCTGTCCCAGTCCCAGAGGGAGAGGGGCTTATCCGCTGAATGGTAAACAACGCCCAAACTCGCCATAGACTGCACCTGGCATGATTGTGCGGCGGTGGGGCAAGCCCCACCCTACGCACGCTTTTTATTGATTTGTAGGATGTATGCCGCAAGTAGGCACGCGTTTCAGTCTTCCCCGCGTGCGTGTCGGCTGCGCCGCCACACTCCCTACGCACAGCATCTGCCATAGGGTGCGCCTCGGCGCATCATCCGGGCGATATGGCTCACGTCTTGATTACCCGCACCCGCGCCCGTTTTTCGTGCGCGGCGTAGCTGATGTTGGCTTTTTCGCCCACGGCAGGGACGCGGGCAAGCGCGCTTTTTTCATGGATTTGGTAGTAGCGGCTGCCGTCGGCGACGTGCTGCACGATGATGTCGCTATCGGCGAAGACCACGCGGCCGCGGCAGGGGGCGGCGGGTTTTTCGCTTTTGAGGACGGCGTCCGGGTTTTCTTGCCGCAGCAGGGTCAGGATGTGGCGGTATTTTTCTGTTTCTGTATCTCCGCCAGCGCCCACGCCGACGCCTGCTGCAAGTCTTGCCTGAGCGATGCGATTTCGGATGGTGTCAAGATCAGCGGCGGCGCAGAGGTGGGCGGCTTCGGATTGGGTGAGTCGGTTGAGTTCATAGTGAAATTCCTGTTTCCAGTAGGTATTGAGGGCGTCGCCGTGTTTGGCGTGCAGCGCGGCGAGGGTTTGCGGGGTGGGCGCGAGTGGCAGCGAGTAGTGCTTGGCGCTCATGACGACGACGCCGAGGACGCGCCCGCCGCGGTTTTCGATGTGGCCGCGCAAGGCGGCGAGGGTGCCGCCCTGGGTCAGGGTGTCATCAACGAGGATATAGCAGCAGCCGGGCTGGACGGCGCCATCGAAAGCGGGCGGAAAGGCGAGGCGGTGATTGGCGTTGCTGCCGGTGCGGTGGGCGCGGCTGCTTTGCACGATGCCAGTTTCGACCGGGTTGCCGCCGAGGCCGTCGGCGAGGAGGTGCGCCAGCATCAGCGGGATTTTGTTGCGCCCGCCCTGTTCTTCGGCGTGTACCGGGACGATGCGGGTATCGGGCGTGGGGCGGAAGCAGGCGGCAACGGCGGCAATGGTTTCCGGCTTGAGCAGCTTCTGCACGAGGCGGAAGGCGGCGGGCGCTTCGCCTGCTTTGGCGGCGGGGTAGTCGGGCAGGGCGGCGAGGCTGTCGATGTAGCCGTTGCGGATGGCGGGCGGAAAGCCGCCCCACGGAGCGCGTTCGGAGCGGTAAGGCAGCATGGTCAGAGCAGGTCGGGTTGGGTAATGACCGCCCGCACCGGCGCGTAACTGCGGCGGTGTTCCGGCATCGCGCCGAGGCGGGCGAGGGCGGCGAGGTGCGCTTTGGTGCCGTAGCCTTTGTGCGCGGCGAAGCCGTAGCCGGGGAAGCGCGCCTCCAGGATGAGCATTTCGTGGTCGCGCGTCACTTTGGCGATGATGGAGGCGGCGGCGATGCAGGCCTCGCTCGCGTCGCCGCCAACGATGGCGCGGGCGGGGATGGCGAGCGTCGGCGTGAATTTGCCGTCTATCAGCGCCTCTGACGGCGGCGGGTCAAGCGCGGCCAGCGCACGCTGCATCGCCAGCAGCGTCGCGTGGTGGATGTTAAGCGCGTCGATTTCTTCGGGTGTTGCCGCCGCTGCGCTCCAGGCGACGGCTTGCGCGGTGATGGCGGTGTAGAGTGCTTCGCGTTGGCGCGCGCTCAGTTTTTTGCTGTCGGTCAGGCCGGGCAGGTCGTAGTGCGCGGGCAGGATGACGGCAGCGGCGATAACGTTGCCGACCAGCGCACCGCGTCCGGCTTCATCTACCCCGGCAATCATCGCAGTTCCTCGGGATTGACGGTCATGTTGCGCCAGTCCTCGCCGTAGTCGCGGGCGAACTGTTTTTCCATCCGGTTGAGAAACCTGTCCACAGCGTACCAGCCCTTTTTCCCCATCGCCACAAGCGGTGGCTGCAGGGTGCTGTTGTACAGGATGGCGGCCGTGTTGCAGGCAAGCAGTTGGCGGACACGGCTGCGGCGGTTGGCATTGAGGGTGATGCCAAAGCGGGCGCGGTAGGCGGCTTCGTCGTATTTGGGATGGTTGAGTGCGAGCAGCCAGTGGTAGAGATCGGCATCGGGCAGGTATTCGTCACAGATGCGGTCAAGCAGCAGCGGCAGTTCGGTCTCGTCGATTTGCGCGATAACGTTGGCAATCATCCCGGGCAGGTGCAGCACATGGGGGTGAGCGCCGTCCCGCATGACTTGCAGCGGCTCATCGGGGAAAACGCCGCTGCGGCACCACGCGTAATCCAGATGCGCCACCAGCGCCTCGCCGAGCAGCAGTGCGGCGAGCCGGTACAGGTCGGCGGTATCGGTGCAAAAAACGGGCGTGAGGTTTTGCTCAAAGGCGTCACAAAAGGCCTGATAGTGATCAAACGGGCGGTTGTCGCGCAGCGGAAAGTAAGAAATCTGAAGCAACCGGGGATTGCCGTCCCAGGCTTCAAGGAAGGCATCAAGGCGGGCGGCGCGTTGGCGGGCGTCTGCGGGGTGTGAGGGAATGGCTTGGGATTTCATGGGTTTAACGGAAACTGTTTGAGGATGGCGTCTGTCGCGCGCGCGGAAACGTTATGCGGCAGCGCGGCTGCGATGCGGGCAAGCGCGGCGCGTTGCGCATCGGCGGCGGGGGCGTTGGTGAGCAGCGGCGCCAGCTCAGCGGCCAGGCGCGGCGAGTTGCAGTCTTCCTGAATGCACTCCGGCACGATGTCCGCGCCCGCGAGCAGGTTCGGCAGGGAGAAACGGTTGATTTTCAAAAGACGCAGCGCGCGCGCAATGACGGCGCTCACCGGATGAACGCGGTAGGCGACCACCATTGGCCGCGCCAGCAGCGCCGCTTCGAGCGTTATCGTGCCGCTGGCGAGCAAGAGCGCGTCGCAGGCAGACATCAGCGTGGCGCTGTCGGCGTCAATCGGGTGCAAATCGGGCAGGCGGGCGAGCAGCGCGGCGCTTTCGTCATCCGGCGGATGGCGCAGCGAAAGCACGGCGTGCAGCGCGGGATTTTCCGCCTTGAGGCGTTCATAGGTGTGGAGAAAATCGGGCAACAGCCGCCGGATTTCGCCGCGGCGCGAGCCGGGGAAGATGCCGAGGATAGGCACGTCTTGCGGCAGACCGAGCACGGCGCGGGCGTCGCTTGCGGCGACAGGTTGCAGGCGGTCGCGCAGCGGGTGGCCGACGCAGACCGCAGGCACGCCGTGCTTGTCGTACACCGCGGTTTCAAAGGGAAAGAGGCAGAGCATGAGGTCGATGCAGCGGCGGATTTTGTGGATGCGCTTTTCCTTCCACGCCCACAGCGACGGGCTGACGTAATGCACCGTCTTCACGCCGCGCGCATGCAGGGCACGGGCGATGCGCAGGTTGAAATCGGGCGCGTCGATGCCGATGAACACGTCCGGCGGGTCGTCCGCCCAGTATTGCAGCAGCGTCTTTTGCGCGGCGAGGATGTCCGGCAAGTGGCGCAAGACTTCCACCAGCCCCATCACCGCGAGGCGGTTCATATCGATCAGCGAATCAAGCCCCGCCGCCTGCATCGCCGCGCCGCCGACGCCGCTGAAGCGGGCTGCGGGCAGGCGATTGCGCAGGACGGTGAGGAGCGGCGCGCCGAGCAGGTCGCCGGAGGTTTCGCCCGCGAGCAGGGCGATGTGCAGGGGTTTGGTCGTCATGGTTATCCGGGTTGCGGGGATAGCGGCAGGATAGCGGCATGGGCGGGTTTGTGCCAGGGGAGCGTGGGCGGGGCGCATTTTTTATGCTGCCCGCGGGTGCAAACGCGTATGCTTGCCCAGAGAACTTACAGCTTTGAGGAAATTCAATGATGCAACCTGACTCCCGCAACCGCTACGGCAGTATCAGCCGCTTTCTGCACTGGAGCATGGCGCTGGGTATTGCGCTGATGTTTCTGCTGGCGCTCGCCTGGCATATTGATGCACGCTGGCGGGTACTGGTTCCCGCACACAAGGCGCTCGGTACGGTGCTGCTAATGTTGCTGCTGTTTCGCATCATTTGGGCGATTGCCAGCGAAACCCGTCCGGCCGCTGGCAATCGTGCGGTGCGATGCGGTCATTTTGCGCTGTATGTGCTGATGCTCACCGTGCCAGGCATTGCGCTGCTGCGCGATGCAGCCCGCGGGCGCGACGGTAACGCGGAGAATGCGCTAACGCATTTTGGCGATCTTTGGCATGGGCGTAGCGCGTGGTTTTTGCTGGCGCTTGTCGTCGGGCATATTGTGATGACGGTGATTCATCAGCGGCGCGGCGAGAAGGTGTTGCAGCGTATGGCGGGGCGGCAACCGCCTGCAGGCGGGGATGACAAGGGGTGAGAAAAGGCCGCTGCGGCGGTTTTTTCATCCCAATTCCTGAAAAAAGGGAAACAGCCTGTTGTTTGGCTCGTGGTTGCGGGCGGTTACGCTCGTTCCTCGCTACCGGCTGTTTACAAGCAGTCGCTGACGCGGATGGTTTGCTGCCCCCACCCCGCCCCTCCCCCACGGGGGAGGGAGCAGTTTGGTGGATGACCGCAGAGCAAAGCCCGCAACGGGGCAGGGTTGAAATGTAAACAGCCCCTAACCCTCCCCCGAGCCCCACGCAAAATGCGGACGCATTTTGCGTGGGAACCCGCCCGCTGCGGGCTTCGCCCTGCGGGGGAGGGGACAATTTGGCGCAACCATTCAAATTTGTGCGGATGACCGGGATTTTGAACAGGCTTTTAGGGAAACCCGTGCCGTACAACCGCGTACTGTCTTCGGCGACGCGCCTTGTCTGAAACTTTCGGTGGATGGCTATATAGGGAAACAGCCTGTTGCTCGTTGTTGCGGGCGGTTACGCTCGTTCCTTGCTAACCGCCCCTACGGTAATTTGCCTAAAAGAAAAGCCGCCCTTGCGGGCGGCTTTGTTTTTTACCACTGCACGAATCAGATGATGTGCGTGTTGTCCTTGAGGAATTCTTCGGCACTGCTGTAGCTGTGCGTCATGCCCTCAAAGGTAATGCTGTTGTGGTAGGTCTTCACGCCATCGGTGGTGTCGAAGCTAAGTTTGTGTGCGCTGTCATCCCACTGGGCGTTCTGGATTTCCGATAGGCCTTTCCAGCCCGGCGTTTTGGCGTCGATGCTCTTGGTATCCAATAGATCGGTGAGCGAGATTTTGTCTTCGCCGATCTTGAAGTCCTTGATGACATCGTGACCATTCGCTGCCTTCGTATTGTAGATGAAGGTATCGCCACCCTTACCACCAGTCAGGCTGTCGTTGCCGCCGTGGCCATAGATGAAGTCGCGACCTTCGGATCCGGTGATATCGTCTTTGCCTTCACCACCGTCCAGCGTGGCGCCGGTGCGGACGTGCCATGCCGGGTTGTTTGCCGTACCGGTATTGTGCACGTCTTGCAACTGGTTTAGATCCAGACTGGCTTCCGGTTTGAGCATGAGGTTGTTATCCAGCCCCATGGTTTGATAGCTGCTATCCGCTGCACCATGCGCTTTGTATTGCATATGCAGGGTGGAAACCGCACCTTCTTCAAGGTAGATGACTTCCACACTATGTACACCTTCAGTCAGGTGGATACCATTCGGGTGCTTGCCAAGCGTATCGGCCTCGCTGATGGAGAAATCTTTGTAGATATCTTTGCCATCAATACGAACTGTTGCTCCGTTATCAAGTGCAAACTTGAAGTCGTAGGTGCCTTCACCGAAATAGACGTGACCCACGATCCGTACGGCAGCATCAGTGGTATAGCCGAGGCCAGAAGTACCCTTATATGGCGCGCCCGCTTCGACTCTGGCGGAATCAGCATCTTCCGCGCCATTGACGTCAAGGAAGTTGCGCAGTGCACTGCTTTGGCTTAAGCCTTGACCCACAGCGGTTTTCTCGTTGTTGGCGAGACCGCTGGACACCGCTGCTTTACCACCATAATTGATATCGGTAACGGTGAAGCGTGCATCTGGGGTGCCTTCGGCTGCAGATTTGATCTCGCCAGTAACTTTGCTGCCATTACGACCATTGATCATTCTTTCTGTGAAATCAAGATCATACAGGTTATTGTTGTTATTGAGGTTTACACCGGATGTTTTGTCATCAGCGTGATAACGGACATTAGCGGCGACTTTCGGATCGTTTTGTACCAAGCGGTCAATGCTATCGTCGTTGTAGCCGTAATACTCACCGCTCAGACCGACTTTATCCGCTGCAATGGCTTCGCTGGTGGCGTTGCCCTGGATGACTTTGGCTTCGTCCGTGCCGGCCTGGTGGGTGGCGGCATCGCTGTCCGCGCCGCCGTGGCCGTTGGTCGCACTGACGTCGCTGCCGTCTTTCACCGCATTCGGCTCAAGGGTGACTTTGCCACTGGTTTCGTCGAGCTTCACGTCTGTCGGCAGGGTTTCTTTCGGCACCCATTTGCCGTTTTCTTTGTGCAGCTCAAGGGTGTGCTTGTCACCGTTTTCGTCTTCGTAGCTTACTTTCAGGCTGTCGGCGTTGGCATCCGGGGTGATGGTGACGCTGCCTTTGGCCTCGCCGTCGGCGATTTGCGGCGCCTGCGGCGGGGTGTTGTTGGCGGCATCGGTGATGGTACCTTCGCCGCTGACCGGGGTGGTTTGTCCCTTGGCTGCCGCTTCGAGGGTGAGGGTTTCTTTGCCTTCCACTTCGGTATCAACAACGGTCGGAACGCGCACTTGTACGCCTTTGTCGCTGCCCGCCGGAACGGTCGCGGTGAAGTTGCCGCTGGCGTCCGGGGTGACGGTTTGCCAGGTTTGGCCGCCGTCGGTGCTGGTTTCGATCGGGGTGCCGGTGTCGGTACCCAGCGTTGCCGTGCCGCTCTTCAGCGTCAGGGTGACGGTGGTATCAGCCTTCGGCGTGTCAACGGTGACTTCGTACACCAGCGGCTGGCCTTCTTCTGTCGTCGGGGCGTTGATGGCCTTGACTTGTGCGTCGTCAGCCGGCGGCGTGGTGCCTTGGTCGGCGATGGTGCCTTCGCCGCTGACCGGGGTGGTTTGTCCCTTGGCTGCCGCTTCGAGGGTGAGGGTTTCTTTGCCTTCCACTTCGGTATCAACAACGGTCGGAACGCGCACTTGTACGCCTTTGTCGCTGCCCGCCGGAACGGTCGCGGTGAAGTTGCCGCTGGCGTCCGGGGTGACGGTTTGCCAGGTTTGGCCGCCGTCGGTGCTGGTTTCGATCGGGGTGCCGGTGTCGGTACCCAGCGTTGCCGTGCCGCTCTTCAGCGTCAGGGTGACGGTGGTATCAGCCTTCGGCGTGTCAACGGTGACTTCGTACACCAGCGGCTGGCCTTCTTCTGTCGTCGGGGCGTTGATGGCCTTGACTTGTGCGTCGTCAGCCGGCGGCGTGGTGCCTTGGTCGGCGATGGTGCCTTCGCCGCTGACCGGGGTGGTTTGTCCCTTGGCTGCCGCTTCGAGGGTGAGGGTTTCTTTGCCTTCCACTTCGGTATCAACAACGGTCGGAACGCGCACTTGTACGCCTTTGTCGCTGCCCGCCGGAACGGTCGCGGTGAAGTTGCCGCTGGCGTCCGGGGTGACGGTTTGCCAGGTTTGGCCGCCGTCGGTGCTGGTTTCGATCGGGGTGCCGGTGTCGGTACCCAGCGTTGCCGTGCCGCTCTTCAGCGTCAGGGTGACGGTGGTATCAGCCTTCGGCGTGTCAACGGTGACTTCGTACACCAGCGGCTGGCCTTCTTCTGTCGTCGGGGCGTTGATGGCCTTGACTTGTGCGTCGTCAGCCGGCGGCGTGGTGCCTTTGTCGGTGATGGCCGTTGTGACCGAGGTTTGGTCGCCCAGTTTCGCCCCTTGCGGTTCGCTCAGGGTGAGGCTGTAGGTTTCTTTGTCTTCGGCTTTTTGGTCATCTACCGGGTGCAGGGTAAATTCTGCACTGGTTTGTCCCGCCTTGATGGTCAGCGTCTTGGTGATTTCCGGCGCCGGGCTGAAGTCGCTGTCGTCGGTTTCGTTGTGCTTCAGGGTCACTTTGACGGTGACGTCTTTGTCGCTCGGCTGGCTCAGCGTGACTTTGTAGGTCGCGATGCCGCCTTCTTCGACGGTCTCGCTGCCGCTGATGGTCACAGTCGGCTCGCCCGGTTGTGGCGGGTTCGGCGGGGTGTTGTCGCCCGCGCCCGCCTGGCCTTTGGCTTCGGGGCTGGTTTCGCTACCACCGCTGTTGGTCGCAACCACGTCGCTGTTGTCCTTGACAGCACCTGGCGTCAGGGTGACTTTGCCGGTCTTCGCATCAACGTCCACGCCTTGCGGCAGGTTATCGCCCTTCCACTCGCCGGTTGCCGGGTCTTTGCTGACGGTCAGCGTTTGCGGTTTGTCGTTCTCGTCGATGTATTTGACGGTCAGTTTGTCCGCGCCCACAGTCGGGGTGATGTCAACGGAGCCTTTTTCTGCACCTTCGCTGATGGTCGGTGCAGGCGGGGTATCGATGTCAACGATCTTGGTATCAACGCTGGTGTCTTTGCCCAGTGCGGCACCTTGCGGGTTGCTGATGGTGAGGTTGTAGTTTTCCGCACCTTCAAATTTGCCGTCTTTGGCGATATCCAGCGTGAATTTCGCTTCGGTCTCGCCCGCCTTGATGGTGAGCGTCTTGGTCGCATCCGGCGCGGTGGCGAAGTCGGCATCGTCCGTACCCTTGTGGGTCAGGGTGACGGTGACGGTGACGTCTTTGTCGCTCGGCTGGCTCAGTTTGACGGTGTAGCTGGCCGCCTCGCCTTCGTTGACGCTTTCGCTACCACTGATGGTTACAGTCGGCTCGCCCGGTTGCGGGGTCGGCGGCGTGGTGCCGTTAACGTCGCTCGTGACTTCGCTGGTCGCGGTGTTCGGGTTGTTGCCGTTGTGCGCGACTGCGGTTACCGGGCTTTCGTCTTTGATGGCTTCCGGCGGCAGTTTGACTTCGCCGCTGTCGGCATCCAGTTTGCCGTTTTGCGGCAAGCCATCCGCGCTCCATTTGCCCGTCTGCGGGTCTTTGGTCACGGTGACGGTGTGCGGCTGGTCGCTCTCATCTTTGTAGGTGATGACGACTTTGTCGGTATTCGCCTGCGGCTTGATGCTGACGCCGCCCTGTTCGTTGCCCGTGCCTTTTTCCAGCAGGGGTTCGGTGGGGTTGTCAGCAGGCGGCGGCGTAACGTCGTTACTGTCGGCGATTTCTTTCGCCGGAACGCTGCTTTCGCTGCCCACGCTGTTCTTCGCGGTCACGATTGAGCCGTCTTTGACTTCTTTCGGTGGCAGGGTGACTTTGCCCGTCGTCGCATCAACGGTCACGTCTTGCGGCAAGGTGCCGTCCGCTTTCCATTCGCCGCTCGCCGGGTCTTTGTTGAGAGTGATTTTCTGCGGCTGGTTGCTTTCGTTGGTGTAGTCAATTTCCAGTTTGTCAGCCTTGTCGTTCGGCGTGATGACCATGCCGCCCTTGTGCGCGTCGTCTTTGGCAACGGTCGGCGGCGTCGGCTCGTTGCCGCTTGCATCGTTGTCCACGATGGTGCCTTCGCCCACCACGGTAGTCTGCTGCGTGGCAGTCTTGCCTTCAAGGCGGATGGTTTCGTCGCCTTCCACTTCGCTATCATCCGTCGTCGGTACGCTGACCTTGACACCATTGGTGCTACCCGCCGGAACGGTGACTTTGAAGGTCCCGTCGGCATCAAGCGCGACTTTCGTCCAGGTGTTGCCGCCGTCGGTGCTGACTTCGACTTCTTTGCCGAGATCGGTTGCGACATCGCCGGTGCCGTTGACCAGTTTCAGGGTGACTTCGGTATCGGCGGTCGGCGCCTTGCTCAGGGTGACGTCGTAGTGTAGTTCCGTGCCTTCCACCGCCTTATCGCCTGTAATGCTGGCAACTTCTGCATCGGCAGCCGGCGGCGGCGTGGTGCCGTCGTAGGTAACGGTGATGCTCGCCGGTTCGCTTTCGTTCTTGTCGGTGTCAGAGACTACGTATTGCACCGCTTTCGGGTTGCCGGTAAAGCCGTTGTCCGGGGTAAAGCGTACTTTGCCGTCCGCCAGGACTTCCCAGGTGCCTTCGCCCGCGACTTTCAGCGTGGTTACTTTCTCGCCCGTCGCCGGGTCAATCAGTTTGACGCTGCCCTTGTCGAGGGTATCGTTGCCTTGCGGGTCGGAGTCGTTGGCGAGCACGTCTATTTCTACTGCCTTGCCTGCTTCGCCCTTGGCGGTATCGGCGGCAGCAGCCGGTTTGACGTTTGCCGGCGGCGGCGTGGTGCCGTCGTAGGTAACGGTGATGCTCGCCGGTTCGCTTTCGTTCTTGTCGGTGTCAGAGACTACGTATTGCACCGCTTTCGGGTTGCCGGTAAAGCCGTTGTCCGGGGTAAAGCGTACTTTGCCGTCCGCCAGGACTTCCCAGGTGCCTTCGCCCGCGACTTTCAGCGTGGTTACTTTCTCGCCCGTCGCCGGGTCAATCAGTTTGACGCTGCCCTTGTCGAGGGTATCGTTGCCTTGCGGGTCGGAGTCGTTGGCGAGCACGTCTATTTCTACTGCCTTGCCTGCTTCGCCCTTGGCGGTATCGGCGGCAGCAGCCGGTTTGACGTTTGCCGGCGGCGGCGTGGTGCCGTCGTAGGTAACGGTAACGGTACCCGGTTTGCTGATGTGGCCGTCGGTATCGGCTACGGTGTATTGCACCGGCGTCGGGTTGCCGGTGAAGCCTTTTTCCGGCGCAAAGGTGATTTTGCCGGTGGTGGCATCAACCGTCCACGTGCCTTCCCCGGCGACGGTCAGGCTGGTGACCGGCTGGCCGTTGGTGCCGACCAGTTTGACGCTCTTCGGATCGATGGTGTTGTTGCCCTGCGCGTCGGTGTCGTTGGCGAGGACGTCAACGGTGACCGGCTGGCCTTTCGTGCCTTTCATGGTGTCGGCGTTGGCGACCGGCGCGTCGTTGCCCGGTTGTGGCGTCGGCGGCGGGGTGGTGCCGTCGTAGGTGACGGTAACGGTACCCGGTTTGCTGATGTGGCCGTCGGTATCGGCTACGGTGTATT
>NZ_DBHKZK010000049.1:16331-46074 GCF_057314735.1 Cardiobacterium sp. | reverse complement strand
GGACGTCAACGGTGACCGGCTGGCCTTTCGTGCCTTTCATGGTGTCGGCGTTGGCAACCGGCGCGTCGTTGCCCGGTTGCGGCTGCGGGTTCGGATTCGGCGGGGTGATCACGTCATCCGGTGCGGTCAGGCTGGCCTCGTTGCTGGTGTTGGTACCGTCGCTGTTTTTCGCAACCACGGTGCTGCCGTCTTTGACGGCTTCCGGCCCAAGGGTGACTTTGCCTGTCGCTGCGTCAACATCAACGTCTTTCGGCAGGGTGCCTTTCGCCGTCCATTTGCCGCTTGTGTCTTTTTCTACCGTAATGGTGTGGGACTGTCCCTGTTCGTCGGTGTAGTTGACGGTCAGGGTTTTTGCCTTGTTATTCGGGGTGATGACGACTCCGCCCTGGTGCGCGGTATCAGCAACCACGGTCGGTGGATCAATGGCCGGCGGGGTGGTGCTGGTTTCGTTGTCGGCGACAACGCTGGCGTCAGCGCTGGTGTTGGTGCCGTCGCCATTGTTTGCCTTGACGGTGCTGCCGTCTTTCACCGCTTTTGGTTCCAGCGTCACTTTGCCGCTGGTCGCATCTACGGTCACGCCGGTCGGCAGCGTGCCTTTCGCTGTCCATTTGCCGCTCGCGTCCTTGTTCACCGTCACGGTGTGCGGTTGTCCCTGTTCGTCGGTGTAGTCAACGGTCAGGGTGTTCGCCTTGCTGTTCGGGCTGATGGTCACGCCACCTTTGTGCGTGGGGTCTTTGGCGACTACCGGCGGCTCAATGGTTTGCGGGTTCGGATTGGGATTTGGCGGCGTCGGCGTGCCGTTGTCATTGTCGGCGATGACACTCGCATCGGTACTGGTGTTGGTGCCGTCGCTGTTTTTCGCGGTTACGGTTGAGCCGTCCTTGACGTTTTCCGGGCCAATGGTCACTTTGCCTGTTGCCGGGTCAATGGTGATGCCGGTTGGCGTGGTACCGTCAAATTTCCAGGTACTGCCGTCTTTTTTGGCAGTCAGGGTGTGGGGTTGCCCCTGCTCGTCGGTGTATTTGACTTCAAGGGTGGTTGCCTTGCTGTCCGGGGTAATGGTAACGCCACCCTGATGCGCCGGGTCTTTGGCGACGGTCGGCGGGTTGATTGCAGGATTCGGTGAAGGATTTGGATTCGGCGAGGGGTTCGGGCTGGGTGAAGGGTTCGGACTCGGCGAAGGATTCGGATTGGGATTCGGCGGATTGGGAGTGTTGCCCGCATCGTTGTCGGCGATGACGGTGGCGTTCATGCTGGTATGGCTGCCGTCGCTGTTGGTTGCGGTGACGTTTGAGCCATCCTTGACGCTGTCCGGGGCAAGGGTGACTTTGCCGGTGTTCGGGTCAACGGTCACGCCGTCCGGCAGTCCGCCTTGTGCCGTCCACTTGCCATCCGTGCCCTTGCTGACGTGCAGGGTGTGTTCATGACCGGCTTCGTCGGTATATTTGACGTCCAGGCTGGTCGCCTTGTTGTTCGGGGTGATGGTGACGCCGCCCTTGTTTGCCGTGTCTCTCGCCACGGTCGGCGGAGCGATGGTTTTCGGATCCGGGGTTGGATTCGGGTTCGGGTTCGGCTGGTGGTTATCGTCGTCGTGGTGTTTTTTGTGTCTGTGGTGGTTGCGTGCCGCGAGACCGATTGCGGTCAGCCCGCCCAAAGCGGCGATGCCACCGAGGATTGCCCACGGACTCCAGCCGCCTGCCGCGCCACTATCGGCCGGAATGACCCCGGCAAAGCTGGAATCACCGCCCAGTGCCTGTCCGGCGGCAACGTGGTCGGCGAGCATATGTACCGCATCGCCCTGTTGCGCGGTTTCCGGGACGTAGGGGTAAAACGAGCCGTTTTCGTGCTGCCCGACCAGCAGGTTCTTGCTGCCGTCCGGGTTGAGACCATAGTAATTGTCGATAATCAGGCTCGGCGATTCGATGCTTTCGCCTTCAAAGGCGACGTAGAGATCGTTACCGACGCGCTCGGTCATGATGTTTTCCGGGCCGTACTGTGTGCTCAAATCCGTGAGCTGGTAATAAACGTTGTCAACGGCGCGAACGTGTACCGGGCTGCCATTCCCTGTATTGATACTGACCTGATCGACAATATCTGCACTATTGCTGCTGCCCTTAACCCTGGCAAGCGTCAAAGCGATTTGTTTAGCCATATATACCTCTAATATAACTAAGTGAAAGCCAAGCGGGTAAACACCCGATGCGGCGATTGAAAC
The DNA here is from genome assembly GCF_057314735.1 of Cardiobacterium sp. NCBI lineage: Bacteria > Pseudomonadati > Pseudomonadota > Gammaproteobacteria > Cardiobacteriales > Cardiobacteriaceae > Cardiobacterium > Cardiobacterium sp. The sequence goes on along the minus strand of NZ_DBHKZK010000049.1, from coordinate 43,859 downwards.
GGATTGAGAGCCATCCTGGGCGGAGAAATCCTGCGGCTGCTCTCCCTGCGTGCCTGGCGGCACACCGCGGCTATACGGTTAAAATTCATAACCCTATGGCACGACGTAAGGCAATCTTACCCCAAGAAAATCTATATTTCCACTTTATTACAAATCATAAAACTTGTCGTAACTTTACAACGCATTTTCCTTTTGAATAGCCAAAAGATACAGGCGGGAAAACTGCTATCATAACTGCGTCCAATCGTACCGGACAGAAGCAACCCCATGATTTTCCGCAGCTATTGAACATTACGGATTTCCTTCATCCTCCCGGCGACAATCGCTGCGGCGATGACGGCACCCCGCTGAACATTCACAACATCGGCCACGAACCCCAGGAAGAAAACATCCTCAACCAATACCCGCGCATCACCCCCCTACCGTTACCAACCATGACCAAACGCCTCCTCACCATCATCGCCCTGCTCCTCCTCGTCCCCATCGCCTTCTGGCTCACCGGCTGGCACTGGCAGGGCAACGAAGTCCCGCTTGCCCGCCTGCTCTGGCTCATCACCCAAACCGCGGGCAGCCCCGTCGCCTTCGCCAGCATCATCGCCCTCACCGCGTTGCTCTGCTACAGCCACCGCCGTGGCGAAACCCGCGCGCTGCTGCTCGTCGTCCTCATCTCGCTCGGTGCGACCCAAATCAGCAAAAGCCTGCTCAAACCGCTCATTGGCGAAGCGCGCCCCTACGTCGCCGTCCTCAGCAAACACGACCCCGCCCGCATCCGCGCCTTCTACAGCGTGCCGCGCAGCGCCCGCGCCGACGCCGTCCGCAACTACTACGCACGGGCAGAGCACCAAACCCCTCCCTACCTCATCGCCCACCGAGCCAAAGACACCGGTTACAGCTTCCCTTCCGGCCACACCACCTTCGCTGCCAGTTGGGCGCTCCTCTTCGCCGGCATCATCGGCTACGCCAACCGCCGTCGCCTCATCATCAGCGGCGCCGTCACCGCCTGGGCCATGCTGGTGATGGCGAGTCGCGTCTGGCTGGGGATGCACTACCCGGTGGACCTCGCCGGCGGTGTCATCCTCGCCTGCGCCATCCACCTGCCGCTGCTGCGCGCCTGGGAGCAGCGCCACACCTCGCTACGCCTGCGCCGCCTGCTCACGCGGCTACAAACCTGGCATACGCCAAACAGCCAACCGCGATAAGCGCCAGCACCACCCCGGCGACATTCACCGGACGCAGGCGCTCGCGGAACAGCCCGGCACCGACCAGCGCGCCGAGGACAATCACGCCAACATTCATCCCGGCGAAGACCACACTGGGATTCTCCCTGAGCGCCGCGTGCGCCTGCAAATAACAAAAAATATTGCCGAAATTCAGTACGCCGAGCAGCGCCCCACCCGCCACTGGCGCGCGCGACCAGCGCGTCCGCCGCGCCCACAAAAAAGCGAACGACAACAGCGCCGCCAGCACAAACACCAACAACAACAGCGCCGGAAACGCGCCCGCCGTCGCCAGCGACAACCGCTTCAACAACACATCAATCACACCATAACCGAGCCAGACCCCGGCCAGCCACAGCGCCGCGTGCCGCCCGCCGCCTTCGCCCGCCGCACCATCGCGCTGCAACAAACAGGCGAGTGCGGCGAACACCAGCACAATCCCCGCCACCGACCACGGCGACAACCGCTCGCCGAACCACAAAAACGCTGCCAACAGCGGAATCACCAGCGCCACCCGCTGTGCCGCATCGGCACGGACAATCCCCGCCGCCTGCACCGCCCGCCCCATCACCACAAACACCAGCGGCAACAACACTCCCAGCAGGGCGAACAGCCACCACGACGCCCAAAAGCCGTCCGCATTTGCCCATGAAGGCCGCGCTACCAGCCAGGTCAAGGCCGCTGCCACCGGATAATTGACCGCCACCATCTGCGCCAGCGCCCACTGCCGCCGCCGCGCCAGTTTCAATAACACTGACACCGCCACGCTGAAACAGACACTTAATAAAAGAAAAAACATAATGACCTCCAAAAGAACGTGCGCATTACCGGTATATATAGCGAAACTCACAAAGTTCTGTACAAGGCGCGCCGTACAATCACGTACTGTCTTCGGCAACGCGCCTTGTCTGAAACTTTCGGTGGATGGCTAGATTTATCATGCACCATCCGCGCAGCCAGACATACCGTCATGGCAACCGTAGCAAAAAACCATGATATAGCGATATCTGACGAAAGACCGTCCGCTACAGCAACGAATCGGTAGAGAGTGTGGCGGCCACACCGCCACACATCCTACGCACGGCGCCCGCTGTGGGCGCTGCAAGGGAGGGGGCAATTCGACGCAGCCATTCAAATTTGTGCGGATGAGCAGCATTTTGAACAGGCGCTTACGGAGCGGTGAGCGGGGTGTCGCCAAAGCGGGCGGTGCAGCCTTCATCCGTCTTGATAAAGGTAATCCCGGCAGGATTGTGCGCCGGGCAGTAAATGACGGGGTAGGGCAGGGCGGTATTGATGACGGTGCTGTACACCGGCGTCTCCGGGTAGGCGTCCAGCAGCGTTTTCAGCGCGCTCACCTCGCGCAGGTTTTTGCCGGTCAAGACAATGGCGTCCGGGCGCTGGTAATGGCGGCGCAGTTCGGGCAGGAGATAGCGCGCAGCATCGTCGCGTCCCAAGTTGCGGTGGCGCAGCCCGGTATTGACGATGACGGTTTTGTCGCCCGCGCGCAGGATGGCGCTGCCGTTCGGCGCGTGGTAGTCGCCCGCCGGGGCAAAGGTGGTGATGCAGGCGCTGGCGAGGGTGAGGGCGAACCACAGGGCGGGTTGCCGCAATAGCGTTGACGGTTTGCGGACTGGAGGCTGTTTATAGGCCGTCGCTGATGCGGATGGTTTGCTGCCCCCACCCCAACCCTCCCCCACGGGGGAGGAGGCAGTTCGATGGGCGTTCGCAGGGCGAAGCGCGCAATCGCGAGCGGCCCCGGTCTTCCAACGGGCGCCGTTCACGGAAATTTCATCCATATTTTCAAACCGCAGCGGTGTGCGCCGTCGCGTCAGTGTCAGCAGGCAGGCGGCGGTAAAGAGCAGCGCGGTGGCGGTAGTTGGCTGCCACGGCGGTTCGAGGTAGGCGAGGGCAGGGCGGGCGAGTTGTGTCAGCGCGCGCAGGTAGTGGTCAAGCAGCCAACTGGCAGGCGTGGCGAAAACGGGCAACAGCAGCGCGAGGATGGCGAGGGTCAGCACTGGCGCCAGCCACGGGATGAGGACAAGGTTGGCGGCGGGTGCTATCAGGCTGATGCCGCCAAAGAGCGCCCAGCCGAGCGGGGTGAGGATGGCGGTGATGAGGACTTGCAACAGCAGCCATTGTTTCAGCGGGCGCAGTTTGCGCCAGAGCGGCAGGCTGTAGAGGATGATGGCGACGGCGGCAAAGGAGAGCCACGCGCCCGCCGCGCCCAGTTGCCACGGGTTTTGCAGCAGCAGCGCGAGGGCGGCGAGTTTGAGCGCGTCGCGACCACTGCCCAGCACCGGCGCGTGCCAGCAGAGGGCGACGGTGGCGAGCATCACCCAGGCGCGCAGCACCGGGGCGGCGGCGCCGGTGAGGAGGGCGTAGAGCAGGCTGGCGGCGAGGGTGCCATGCAGGGCGAGGGTACGCGGCGCGATACCGTGTCGCCAGCGCGGCGGCAGGCTGGCGAGCGGCACGCGCAAAACGAGGTAAATCAGCCCGGCGATGAGGGCGAGGTGCAGGCCGGAGATGGCGATGAGGTGCGAAGTGCCGCTGCGGCGCAGGCGGTTTTGCGCATCGGCATTGAGACCGCTGCGGTCGCCGAGCAGCAGCGCGCGCAGCCACGGGCGCTGGTCGGGCGGAAAAATGCGGTCGATACGGTCGGCGAGGGCGAGGCGTTGGCGCAGCGTCCACGGTATTGCCGCATCGGCGACGGGTTCCGCTTGGCTCAGGGTGGCGTAACCGCGCAGACGCTGGCGCTGGTCGGCGGGGCTGGCGCTGCCCGGTTTAAGGTACAGGCGGGCGCGCAGGCTCTCGCCCGGACGGCGCGCGACGGGCTGATAATCGCTGACGGTGAGGCGGTCGCCCGTGGCGAGCGGGCAATCGCCGGGGGCGGTGATGACGGCGGGGAAGCGGCTGCCGACGGGGTAATTGCGCAGGGGAAAATCGGCGACGCGCAGGGTGGCGGCGCAGCGCGTGTCCACGGCGACGGGCGCGGTGAACTGCCACGGGCTGTGCATCCACAAGGCGGCGAGCAGGGCGATGGCAAGGTAGCGGCTTATGCGCGGCCAGAGCAGAAGCAGCGCCAGCGGCAGAAGCCACAACGGCGGCGCGAACTGCCAGGCGCAGGCGATACCGGCGGTGACGGCGAGCAGGGTGCGGTCAAGCGGGGTGAGGGGATAAGGCATGGAAAACGGTGGCCGTCGGCAGGGGCGGGTTATGATAGGGGAAGTGGCGGGGATTGCTATATAGCCATCCACCGAAAGCTTCATACGGTGTTGCGTCGCCTGACCGGGCACCCTAAAAAATGGCGGAGCCATTTTTTAGGGAAACCCGCGCCGTACAAAAGCGTACTGTCTTCGGCGACGCGCCTTGTCTGAAACTTTCGGTGGATGGCTATACATACTCCTCCCCCGCCTTCGTGTATGTATCAACGGGTCGTCAAGATAGGCGGGGCAACGGTGATGGCATAAAAACCGCCGCCATGCGCAAGCATAACGGTAAAAACAGAATGGAGGGAATGATTGATGGGTGAAGAAGGTAGCTGGCAGCAAATCGAGCTGGCGCAAGAAAATGGCGATTATAAAAAGATGGCCGCATTATTGTTGCCATTGGCGGAAAATGGCGATGAGGAAGCACAATATACTTTGGCAGGCCTTTGTGAAGCGGGTAATGGCGTGCGCAAAAGCCTTAAAAAGGCTTTCTTATGGTATGAAAAGGCGGCATTGAAAAATCATGTGCTGGCGCAATACAAAATGGACTGTTTTTATGAAGATTTTGGTTCAAACCCGGTTCGCAGGAATCTCGCCAAAGCGGCAGAATGGTACAAACTGGCGGCAATGCAGGGAAATGCAAAAGCGCAACATCGTCTTGGCTCGCTTTATTATTACGGAAACGGTGTCGAGCAGAGTACAGTTGAAGCGATAAAATGGTATCAAAAGGCGGCAATACAGGGATTGGCAAATGCACAATGCGATATGGGATTTGTTTATGCTCATGGTTATGGTGTGCCGCGTGATGATGCGATGGCCATTTACTGGTATGAAATGGCCGCCATGCAGGATAGCGGTTATGCGCAATCTCATTTGGCGCATATGTTTTTGCGTGGTATAGGCACGCCGCATAATTATGGCAAGGCTTATGCGCTATACAAGATATTGGCAGGCAAAGGTGAAGTGGATGCGATGCACCATGTGGGAATGTTTTATGAGTTTGGCAAAGGGGTCATACAAAGCAACCGCTTGGCGCGTTATTGGTACAAAAAGGCATTGACCCTGAAAAATGATCCGATATATGAGCGGCAATCTTTATATGTGCAGCATTCTCTTGAGCGCCTCGCGCTGCGGGAAAAAGGCATGGTGCTGTATGTCATAGATTTTGCCGAATCTGCCCCGGAGCGGGCGACGGATAATGCTGCGGAATGGTTATTCGCCAATGGTTTGTGTCTGGCAGATATGCAGCCGGATTATTTGGGCATGGTTTCGCCCGTGTTGCCGCGGGTGGATGCGGTATTTCCGTCATTGGTTAGGGAAAAGGATTTGTCGGCGTGGCAGCAGGCTTTTGCCGCGCATCAGGCGGGCGACCGTTTGTCGGCTTTTGCGCAAATGCGCGCATTGGCGGAAGGCGGCGATGCGGATGCCTGGTATGTGTTGGCGTTAATGTATGTGGATGGCGTGGTCATGGAAGCAATGCATTTTCAGGCAGAGTTGGCGTTGGGTGAGGTGCGGGGCAAGCGGGAATGGCTGGCACGCTGGCATATGGCACAAATGTTTTATGGGGCGGAAAAGGCTGATGCGCTGTTGCGTCCACTGAAACCCGGTTCGACGGCGCGCAGGATGTTGCAGGAATTGGCGGAAATGGATTATCCGCCCGCGCAGAATGCTTTTGGCTGTCTCCAGCGGCAAATGTCAGCGCATGGCTTTATGGATAATGGGATGAGCAGCGACGAGATGGCGGATTTTTGGTTTGCACGGGCTGCCGCGCAGGGTGATGCGATGGGGCAATTTAATTTTGCCCTGGCGTGCGAGCGGGGTGAATGCGGTACGCGCGATGGGGTGCAGGCATGGGCGTTTTATGAGAAATCCGCCGCGCAGGGTTTTGTCCCGGCGCAAATCCGCCTGGGGGTATGTTACCGCGACGGTAACGGCGTGCTGCGGGACAAGGCGAAGGCGCGCTATTGGCTGGAAAAGACAGCGGCGCAGGGCGATGCGACGGCAGCGCAGACGTTGGCGGGGTTGGCGTGAGCAGGCTCATTCTCTTCAACAAACCCTTCAACGTCCTCTGCCAGTTCACCGACAAGTCCGGGCGGGCGACGCTCGCCGATTTTATTGATGTGCCGCGCGTTTATCCCGCCGGGCTTTTGGATTATGACAGCGAGGGGCTGGTGCTGCTCACCGATGATGGCCGTTTGCAGGCGCGCATTGCCGATCCGCGTTTCAAGTGGGTGAAGACGTACTGGGTGCAGGTGGAAGGGGTGCCGGATGCGGCGGCGCTGGCGCAGTTGCGCGCGGGGGTGTGGCTGAAGGACAAGGGCAAGCGCGAGGCGCGGCGGACGTTGCCCGCCGGGGTAAAAGTCATTGCCGAGCCGCCGCTGTGGCCGCGCGTGCCGCCGGTGCGTTTCCGCCTGTCGGTGCCGACAGCGTGGCTGGAGTTGTCCATCCGCGAGGGACGCAACCGTCAGGTGCGGCGGATGACGGCGGCGGTCGGTTTGCCGACGCTGCGGCTGGTACGGGTGCAGGTTGGTGATTGGTCGCTGCGCGGGTTACAATCCGGCGACTGGAAACAGGTTTTTATTTAAGGAGTTTTTTCATGAAGGCTGCGATTGATTTGTTGGTGCGCGGGCAGGATGTGCCTGCGCCGATGATGCGCGAGGTGATGTTGGCGCTGATGCAGGGCGAGGCCGATCCGGCGGCAGTGGGCGCGTTTTTGACGGCGCTGACCATCAAGGGCGAGACGGTCGCCGAGGTGACGGCGGCGGCGCAGGTGATGCGCGAGCTGGCGAAACCGGCGGATTTGGGCGGCGGCGTGCTGGTCGATCCGGTCGGCACTGGCGGTGATGGCGCCAGTCTTTTTAATGTTTCCACCGCAGCGGCAATTGTCGCGTCGGCGGGCGGGGTGAAAATCGCCAAGCACGGCAATGTTGCCGCCAGCAGTGCTTCCGGCAGCGCCGATGTGTTGCGTCAGGCGGGCGTGGTGGTGGATTTGGAACCGGCGCAGGTCAAGGCGTGCATTGAGGAAACGAATTTTGGTTTCCTGTTCGCCCAGGCGTATCACCACGCGATGCGCCATGTGGTGCCGGTGCGGCGCGCGATTGGTATCCGCACGGTGTTCAATGTGCTGGGGCCGCTGTCGAATCCGGCAGGGGTGAAGCATCAGATGCTGGGCGTGTTCAGCAAGGCATGGCTGCGGCCGATGGTCGAGGTCGCGCGCGCGCTCGGCGGCGAACGGGTGCTGACGGTGCATTCGCACAACGGGCTGGACGAGTTCAGCGTCACGCATCCGAGCGATGTGGCGGAGTTGCGCGCCGATGGCGAGATTGTGGAATACACGGTCAATCCTGCCGATTTTGGCATGAATTACCGCGACCACAGCGCGTTGCAGGTGAAGAGCGCCGCTGACAGTCTGGCGCTGATTGAAGCGGTGTTCGCGCGCGGCGAGCCGGGCATCGGTTTTGATATGCTCGCGCTCAATGCGGCGTCGATTTTTTATGTTGCCGGGACGGTCGCCGGTTTTGCCGAAGGGGTCGAGCTTGCCCGCGCGATTATGCGCGATGGTCGCGCCACGGCGCAGTTGCAGCGCATTGCCGCCTGTTCGCAGCGGCTCAAGGGGGTGTGAGCGATGGCGACGATTCTGGATGATATTCTCGCGCACAAGCGGCAGGAGGTCGCGGCGCAGAAGCAGCGGGTCGACATGGATACGCTGGTCGCCAATATCAGCGCCAGCAATGATGTGCCGCGCGGTTTTATGAAGGCGTTGCAGGCGCGCGTTGCCATTGGCGGCACGGCGGTGATTGCCGAGGTGAAGAAGGCGTCGCCGAGCATGGGCGTCATCCGCGCCAGTTTTGACCCGGTGGCGATTGCCGAAAGTTATGCGGCGGCAGGCGCGACCTGTTTGTCCGTGCTGACCGACGAGAAGTATTTTCAGGGCAGTGGCCGCTATTTGCGCCTGATTCGCGCGGCGGTCGGCCTGCCGCTGTTGCGCAAGGATTTTATTGTTGATGAATACCAGATTGTTGAGGCGCGCGCGCTCGGCGCCGATGCGATTCTGCTGATTGTCGCCGCTTTAAGTGATGGCGAACTGGCGGCGTTCACCCGCCTCGCCCACGATTTGGGGCTGGATGTGCTGGTCGAGGTGCATGACGAAGCGGAATGCGAACGCGCGCTCAAGCTGCCGTTGCGCGTGATTGGCGTCAATAACCGCAACCTGCACGATTTCTCCGTCTCGCTCGATACCACCCGCCGCATCAAGGCGATGGTGCCGCCCGATTACCTCGTCGTCAGCGAAAGCGGCATCCATACCCGCGCCGACATTGACGCGCTGCAAACCGATGGCGTCAGCGCCTTCCTCGTCGGCGGCGCGCTGATGCAGGCGGACGACCCCGGCGCGGCACTCGCGGCGCTGCTCGCCAAATAACGAACGTTAATCGCGTGGCGGCGGAGCGCTATGGCACAATCCGCCGCCTTTAACTTGTCCACCGGAAAACCGCCATGACCAACACCCTCCGCCCTTTCCTCGCCCTCCTCGCCCTCGCCGCCAGCCTTGGCGCGCAGGCGCTGCAAAGCTACATCGCCGAATACGACCTCAGCGTGCGTGGCGTCGGTGCCGGACGGGTGCGGCACGAAGCCGTCTTCACCGAACGCAGCTACCGCGTCACCGCCGACGGCACTCCATCGCTCGCCGCAAAAATGCTCGGCTTCGGCCAAATCCGCGAAAAAGCCGAAGGCAAAATCGCCGGCGACCGCGTCATCCCCACCTACTACCGCCGCGATATGCAGGGCAACGACAACCAGCACATCTCCTACGACTACGCCAACGCCGTCAATGGCGAAATCCAGGCCATCGTCGGCGCACAAAACAAAACCCTGCGGGTCAATCCGAACGACCCGGCGCTGGACATCCTCGCCCTCGTCGTACAAAGCCTGCTCGACGTCGAACGCGGTCACATCGGCGAGCACAATTACACCCTCATTAACGAAGACCGCGTGCGCAGCTACCAGGTGAACCAGCTGCCGGACGAAACCTGGCAGGACAACAAAAACGGCAGAACCCTCAAAATCAAAGTGTTCCTGCAAACCAGCGGCAACCGCCAGACCAAAATATACTTCGCCGAAGAACCGCTCCGTTTGGTAAAATTACAACAACTCAAGGATGGCGAAAGCCGCTTCAGCCTGAAACTGTTGAATTACAAGCCGCTATAACATAATGAAAGTCCTGCTGATTGCCCCCAAAGACTCGCCCACCTACCTCCAAAGCCTGTACGTTGCCCTGCGCGTACAGGTTGGCACCTGCGACCTCTACGCGCTTAACGACAAACAAAGCGCCGCCCTGCAGGAATTTTTCAACCACTTCGTCAAACTCCAGCATTACGACCGCATCGTGCTGGCGTACAACGGCGACTACATCAGCAGCCACACCCGTTTCCTCCGCACCCTGCCATCGCTGACGATGCTGCGCCTCGAATACGACCCGCCCGAAGCCCGTCGCAAAATGAAAGAAAACTTCTTTGTCATGCCGTGGCTGCGCTGGATCGGCAACGACCTTGCCGTTGCCACCGAATACGGCGGCCAGGGACACGACATCTTCTGGGTACCGCAAATCTACGACCCCGAACACTTCTTCGCCCGCCCCGAAACCAACCCCGTCCCCACCTGTCACATCTACGACGGCCCCGGCGACACCCTCGAAACCCTGCGCGCGGCGCTTGCCGCACAACCGCTCAGCCTCAACCCGCTCGACAAAACCACCCTGTGGCAAGACATGAGTCGCGGCCTTGTCGCACGCGAAGACTTCTTCCTCTACATCCCCGAACACGATCACTACGACCCGACGCCGATGATTCAGGCGATGGCCTGCGGCGCCGTCGTCCTCACCCCCGATCCGGGCAACGACATCCGCCTGCGCTACCGCTGGCGCGATATGCACGACGTCGTCTTCTTTAACAAAACCGAGGAACTCGCGCCGCTCGTCGAAAACATCCTCGCCCAGCCGCACCGCCACACCAGCCTCTCGCAGCATGCCATCTCGCGCGCCAAAACCTTCCAGCCGCAAATCGTGGGCAAACGCATCGGCGAATACCTTGAAACCCCAATCCGCGACCCGGCCAACTACCCGAAAAGCGAGCGCATCTTCGGCTGGGAATTTCGCTTCAAAAACTGACCATGCGCCGCACCCTCGCCGCCTGCTGGCACGGCATCTGGCTCGACCGCCGCCAACAAAGCCTGCTCATCATCACCCTCTCCCTCATCACCTGCCTCTGGATCTGGCTCGAAGGCGGGCGCGTACTGGACGTCGAATCCCTGCAAACCCTCTGGCGCGGCGGCCATCCCCCGCAAGCCCTCATTGACCGCATTAGCCACATCCTCGTCCCGCTCACCCAAACCCCCGAACTGGCACGCCTCGCCACGGGCATCCACCACGGAATCACCACCGCGCTGGCGCCCACCCTGTTTGTGCGCCTGCTCGCCCCGCTTGCCGACAGCCCCGACCTGGCCGTCGCCATCATGGCCATCCTGTCAACCCTCTCGCTCTGGCTCTACTGCCGCCTGTCGCGCCTCATCGGCATCGGCCCGCAAACCACCTTCCTCCTCTTCCTCCTGCTCAACTTCAACCCCGAATACAACGACGTCCGCCTGCAAATCAGCCGCTTCCAGCCGGTACTCATCCTCTGGCTCGCCGGCCTTTACCTCTTCCTTGCCCACTACAAAAACCACATCCACCTCGCTTTCACCGCCTGGGCGGCGACCGCCTGGACCGCGGCACTCTTCGTCCCCATCGCCGCCTTCTGGGCGAGCGGCTTCCCGCTGCTCTTCCTCTTCTGGCCGGGCAGCGGCAACTGGCGCCGCCGCCTGTGCGAACGGGGCCGCTTCCTCCTCGCCTACTACGCCCTCATCGCCCTCGTCATCGCCTGCGTTCCCCAATGGCATAACGCCGCCAGCGGCTGGCTGCCGGAAATCCTGCACCAAATCGACCTCAAGCGAAACGAACTCGCCTTCCTCATCAACGCCAACAACCCGGTCGAACTCGGCATCGGCGAAGGCTACCTCGTCTCGCTCGTCCTCGTCGCCCTGAACGCGCTCAAAACCATGGGGCCGCTCATCGCCATCCTCGTCTTCACCGCGCTTCTGCCCAACCGCGCCACGGGCAGCGTCCTTGAACGGCGCGTGCGCGGCTTCTTCGCCTGCGCCCTTGCCTGGCTCTGGGGCATGGCCGCCTTTGCCTACCTCTACTACGGCACCCTGTCGAGCGACCTCTTCTACACCCCGTTCACCATGCTCACCCTCTGGCTCGTCTCCGGCATCGTCTATGACGCCCTGCAACGCGGCAAAAGCACACGCATCCCGCCCGAACGCCGCCTTGCCCTCATCTGGCTGCTGATAGCCTGCGCGCTGGCGAGCATCATCACCTTCGGCCCCAAACCCGGCTACCTGCGTAAAGCGGGCGAATGGGCGCGCCACCACCCGCCGATGGGCGCCATCTACAGCAACAACCTCACCGTGCTTGCCTACAGCGGCCGCCCGCCCTTCATTGACGGCCCGGCCTACATCGACATGGAACACCCGCTACAAGCCTACTACGACCTCACCCCGGACGACCTGCTCGTCCACATCAAAGGGCGCAAGCAGAACGAACCACAAGACCTCGAACTGTTCGACATCCTCGCCGAATACCAAAACGAACGCGGCGACAAAGCCTACATCCTCCGCCTCAAGCCGGACGAATAAACCCGCGCCAAACCGCCAACCCGGACAACCCATGAAAAAACCAATCCTGACCCTGCTGCTCATCCTGACCACGCTGCCGCTACACGCCGCCGAAAAGCCCGCCTGGAAAGAAGCCGTCGCCGCCATTGACGCGGGCAACCTCGCGCCGATGCAGACACTTGCCGACGCAGGCGATGCCGCCGCACAACACAGCCTCGGCGTCCTGTACGAAAAAGGCGAAGGCGTACCCGCCGATGCCGCGACAGCCGCCGCGTGGTATCACAAAGCCGCCGCACAAGGCTACGCCAGCGCGCAATACAACCTCGCGCTGATGTACCGCGACGGGCGGGGCGTCGCCCGCGATGCCGCGCAGGCACAGCACTGGTACGAACAAGCCGCGGCACAAGGACACGCCAAAGCCCAATACCAACTGGGACAACATTACCGCAACAGCGACCCGCAAAAAGCCCGCGCCTGGCTGGAAAAAGCCGCGGCACAAGACAACGCTGACGCGAAAAAAGCCCTGCAGACATGGTGAAAAACCGGCCTGAACGGGCGTGCCGCAGCAAACAGACCCCATGACCCCCGAAGAACTCGCCCGCCGCGCCAACCTCACCCCCGCCACCCTGCACCGCCTGCTCGCCGAATACCAGTACGCCATGACCGGTGAAATGGCAGGCGCGATGGGCGACGCGTCCGGCGACCCCATCGCCGCCCAGTTTATCCCCGATGCGCGCGAACTCACCATTGCCGCGAGCGAACTGATCGACCCCATCGGCGACGCGTCACACTCGCCGCTGCCCTCGCTCGTCCACCGCTACCCGAACCGCGTCCTCTGGAAAATCTCGCCCGTCTGCGCCGTTTACTGCCGCTTCTGCTTCCGCAAAGAACACATTGGCCGCCGTGGCCAGGCACTGCGCCAACGCGAAACCGCCGCTGTCACCGCCTACCTCGCCGCGCACCACGAAATCGAAGAAATCATTCTGAGCGGCGGCGACCCGCTGACCCTCTCCGATAAAAAACTGCGGCAATGCCTGGCGGCGCTGCATGACCTGCCGCACATCCGCCGCCTGCGCATCCACAGCCGCATCCCCGTCGTCCAGCCCGCGCGCATCACCACCGCGCTGCTCGATACCCTGACCGCCCTGCCGCAAAGCCTGCACCTCGTCGTCCACAGCAACCACAGCGCCGAACTCACCGCCAACGCCCGCGCGGCGCTGCGGCTACTGCGCGAACATGGCGTGATGCTCTACGCGCAAACCGTGCTGCTCAAAGGCGTAAACGCCGACGCGGCAACCCTCGCCGCGCTGATGAACGACCTGCTCGACTGCGGTGTTAAACCCTACTACCTGCACCACCTCGACCTCGCGCGCGGCACCGGCCACTACCGCGTCTCCCTTGACGAAGGCCGCGCCATCGTCAGCGCCTTGCGCCGCCGCCTCTCCGGCATCGCCATGCCAACCTACATCGTCGAAATCCCCGGTGGCGACGGCAAAATTCCGGTGGGCGAACTCACCGCCGCCCAGGAAGCAGAACTGCGCGCCAGCGGTATCTACTGAGAACCTGTTCAAATCCCCCTCCAGCCCTCCCCATATAGGGAGGTAGAACGGCGGGTATTTGAGCGGCGATTGACGTTTTGGTAGCGTCGTAGGGTGGGGCTTGCCCCACCGCCAAAAAGCATCGGCGGCAGCAATGCTTAACCCCACTCCCGGACTCCCCACAGGGGGAGGGGATTCTTTCTTTTTATAGCGATACTCACAAAGTTCTGTACAAGGCGCGCCGCTGAAGACAGTACGCATTTGGGCAGTGTCCTGAAATGTATGCTGTCTCAGGGGGTGATTGAATTGCATTGGCGGTAAAGTTACGGACGCTACCCCCTCCCCAACCCTCCCCCGCTGCGGGTGCTGATGCACCCTGCGAGGGAGGGGGCGAACCGGCGGAATATTGGCAACGCTGGTTTTTGCCGCTTTGCTGGTTGTCAGCATACATTTCAGGACACCATCCGCATTTGTATGGCGCGGCGCGGGTTTCCCTAAAAATGGCTCCGCCATTTTTAGGGTGCCCAGTCAGGCGACGCAACACCGTATGAGGCTTTCGGTGGATGGCTATAACTGGCGCTGACGGGGCGGGTGTTGCCGTAGTCTTACCGGGCGGGACGCGGTAGAATTGCGAGCGTTTCTTGATTCGGGTCGCATTATGAGTCTGTTTTTTTCGTTGTTTGTCCGCTGTTTTTGGCTGCCGCTGTTTGCGGCAGCGGTTTTGTCTGCCGGGCGCACGCCGCAGCCGGGGCGCTGGTTTGCCGGGTTTGTCGGCGGCTTGCTCGCTGGTGCGGTGGCGGTTGCCGCCTTGCCGCAGTCGTCGTCGGCGCTCTTTTGGTTTGCGGCGGTGCGTGGCGCGTTGTTGTTGCTGGCGCTGTTGTTATTGCTGACCCGGCGCGGTTGGGCGTTTGCCGCGTTGTGGTTCGCCGCCGGGTTGCTAGGCGCGGCGCCGTTTTTTGCCGCCCCGGTGATGAGTGCGTTTTCTGCGTCTTCTGTCGTCAATACGTCGTTTATTTTGCATTTTGCCGCCGTGCTGGCTGCCGCTGGCTTGTCGGCGCTGCTCGTGGTGTGGCTGGTGGTGCTGCGTTCGCTGGTTTCGCGCTGGGTGTGGCAATCGCTGGTGGCGCTGGTGGTCTGCACCTGGCTCGCGGTGGCGGCGGTGTGGCTCGGCGCGGATATGGGGATTGCGGCGGTGAAGTTGCAGTGGCTGGAGGTGTCCAGCGGGCTGTTGCGCTGGCTGGCGCGGGCGGAGTTTGTCCGCGCCTGGTTCGGTTATGTGGCGCTGGCCGTGCTGGCTGTGGCGACGCTGGCGGCGCTGGTTTCCGGCTGGTTACCGCGCCGCAGGAGGCTCGCCAGCGCGAAGGTGGCGGCGGTGGAGCGGCGTTTGCTCGTCGCCGATTTGCAACGCGGGCGGCGGGCGGTGTGGCAGGGCGCGTTGGTGTTTGTTTTTGCCCTCGCCACCGCGCTCTTTTGGGATTTGGTCGCCTCGCAACCGCCCGCGTTGTCGAAGGCGACGCCGGTTGAACTCGCCGCTGATGGCGCGGTGCATTTGTCAATTGAGGCGCAGAAGTTGCGCGATGGCGATTTGCACCGCTTCGCCTGGGTGTCGGAGGAGGGCAAGGTGGTGCGCTTTTTTGTGATTGACCGTTTCCCCGGCGAGTGGTCGCCAGCGGTGGTGTTTGATGCCTGTCTGCTTTGTGGTGATACGGGTTATGCGATGCAGGGCGATCAGGTGACGTGCATCGGCTGCGGCGTGCGCCTGTTCCGCCCGAATGTTGGCAAGTCTGGTGGCTGTAATCCGGTGCCGATTGAGGGCTGGTCGCAGGCGGGCGGCGAGATTGTCGTGCCGCGCAAGGGGCTGGAGGCGGGGCTGACGCTGTTCAAGGCGGTGGTGGAGCTGGAGGTGATTGACCCGGTCGATGGCAGCAAGCTGAAGAATACCACCGCGCCGCACCGCTACAGTTATGGCACGAAGACGTATTTTTTCCGCAATGAGGAGAATTATCAGCGGTTTGTCGATAAGCCTGAGGATTTTGTGAAGGAGTAAGTGATGTTTTGGCGGATGATTTTTCAGTTGTGGCGACATGATTTGCCGCGCAAGGCGCTGGCGCTGGTGACGATTTTTCTGGCATCTGCCTTGATTGCCGGGCTGCTCGCGGTGTCGGTGGATATTGGCGACAAGATGTCGCGCGAGTTGAAGTCTTACGGCGCGAATATTTTGATTGAGCCGGCGGGCGGCGCGCTGTTGCCGGACGAGGTCGCCGGGCAGCAGTATTTTCTCGACGAGAAGGTGTTGCCGTCGGTGATGGATATTTTTTGGCGGAACAACATCTACGGCTTCGCGCCGCTGCTTTCCGGGCGGCTGCGCGCGGGGAATGTTGAGGTGGCGGCGCTCGGCACGTTTTTTGATCACCCGCTGGATGTCGCCGACGAGACGAATTTCCACACCGGGCAGAAGGCGGTCAGCCCGTTCTGGCAGGTCGCGGGCGACTGGCCGGACGACAGCGGCACGCTGCCGGACGAGTTTCCGCTGCTCGCGGGCGTGAAGCTGGCAACGGAACACGGCTGGAAAACGGGCGATGTGTTGCCGCTGTCATCGACCGCGCCGGACAGCCCGGTGCGCCACGCGCGCATTGTCGGCATTCTCACCAGCGGCGCGGCGCAGGATAACCAGCTCGTTTTGCCGCTTGCCGCGTTGCAGGAATTGCTGGGACTTTCGGGCAAAATCAGCGCGATACAGGTGGCGGCGATGACCGTGCCGGAGAACGACCTTTCGCGCAAAGCGCACGAAAACCCCTCAGCGCTCGATGCCAAGCAGTACGACCAGTGGTATTGCACCGCCTACGTCTCGACCATCGCCCACCAGCTAGAGGAAACCGTTTCCGGCGCGGTGGTGCGCCCGGTGTGGCAGGTGGCGGCGTCCGAAGGCGTCGTTATCGAAAAAATCCAGCTGTTGCTGATTGTTTGCAGCATCGCCGCGCTGATTTCCGCCGGCATGGGCATCGCCTCGCTCACCGGCAGCGGCATCATGGCGCGCGCCAAGGAAATCGGGCTGATGCGGGCGCTGGGCGCCAAACCGTGGCAAATCGCGCTGCTTTTCTACGCCGAATCGGTACTGGTCGGCGCGCTCGGCGGCCTGCTCGGCTGCGCGGGCGGCGCGCTGCTCGGCTGGGCAATTGGTGCGGCGCTCTTCGGCGCGGCGCTCGGCTTTACCTGGATTGTGGTGCCGGTGGTGGTTTTCGCCGCCGTGCTGATTGCGCTGATTGGCACCTGGTTCCCGGTGCGCAGTATCACCCGCCAAGTCCCCATCGAGGTGCTTTATGAACGCTAACAGCATGAAATGGCTGCTCCTTTTCAAAGCGCTGCGCCTCAAATGGCGGCGCACGCTGGTCATCATCGCCGCCCTTTCCATCGGCGCTGCGATGGTAACGGCCATGGCCGCCGTGTACTTTGATATCAATGAAAAAATGAGCCGCGAACTGCGCTCCTTCGGCGCCAACTTCTACCTCGGCGCAAAAAACGAAACGCCGTTTACCCTTGACCAATACGAAGCCATCATCTCCGCCATGCCGCAGGAGCTGTACCACGCTTCCAGTCCGTATCTCTACGCGGTGGCGCGCAGCGAACGCCAACCCGTGGCGCTGGTCGGCGTGGATTTCCCGGCGCTGCCCGCGCTCGTCCCCTACTGGCAGGTGCAGGGCGGCTGGGTCGGCGTCGCCTTTGACGACCGCAACACCATGCTCGGCAAGGCGCTCGCGGCGCAGCTTGAGCTGAAAGTGGGCGACAGCATCAACCTCGTCAAGGACAACGGGCAGAAAAAAACCTTCCGCGTCAAAGGCATCATCGAAAGCGGCGACGCGATGGACAACGTCATGCTGCTCAACATCCGCGTCGCGCAGGACTGGCTCGGCACACAAGGCGGCATCAGCTACGCGCTGGCGAGCCTTGCCAACGACAACGATGCCGTCACCGCCTACGCAGAAACCCTCTCGCGCGAGTACCCGCAGCTCGACATCCACCCCATCCGCAAAGTCAGCGCCGCTGAAGGACAAATTCTCCACAAAATCAAAGGATTGATGGGCGTCGTCTGCATCGTCATCCTCCTGCTCTCCAGCCTGTGCGTGAACACCTCGCTCACTGCGATGACCCACGAACGCCGCCGCGAATTCGCCCTGCAAAGCGCACTCGGCGCCAGCCGCCGACAAATCACCGCACAAATGATCCGCGAAACCGCGCTGATGGCTGCCGTCGCCGTCGTCATCGGCATCGCGCTGGGGCTTGTCCTCGCGCAAATCCTCGGCGAAGTCGTCTTCCATGCCAGCATCGCGCCGCGCCTGCCGGTCTTCCCGCTCGTCATCGTCCTCTCCGTCGCCATCGCTGCCGCTGCCGTCGCCCTGCCGCTCAAGCGCGTCCTTGCCCTGCAAGCCGCCGACATCCTCAAAGGAGCCTGAACCCATGCAACCCGTCATCCAAACCGTCCACCTCAGCAAACGCTTCGGCGCCGTCACCGCGCTCGACGACGTGAACATCACCGTCGCGCGCGGCGAATTCGTCGCCATCATGGGCTCTAGCGGCTCCGGCAAAACCACGCTGATGAACATCCTCACCTGCCTCGACACCCCCAGCGAAGGCCAAGTCCTGCTGAACGGCACCGACGCCGCCGCGCTTGACGACGAGGCCCGCCGCATCTTCCGCGCGCGCACCATCGGCCTCGTCTTCCAACAATTCCACCTCCTGCCCTACCTCACCGCCTGCGAAAACGTCATGCTGGCGCAGTACTACCACAGCGTGACCGACAAGGCGGCGGCGCTCGCCGCACTGGAACGCGTCGGCCTCGCGCACCGCAGCGACCACCTGCCGAAGCAGCTCTCCGGCGGCGAACAGCAGCGCGTCTGCATCGCCCGCGCCCTCATCAACGAACCGGAAATCCTCTTTGCCGACGAACCCACCGGCAACCTTGACGCCGAAAACGAACAAACTGTGCTGCGCATCTTCGCCGAACTGCACGCGCAGAAATGCACCATCGTCATGGTGACGCACAACCCCGACCTCGGCGCCAAAACCGACCGCATCATCCGCCTGCAACACGGGAGAATCCAAGCATGAAACGCCGTCACCTCATCACCCTGCCGCTTGCCGCCCTGCTACCGCGCGAGCTCTTGGCACAAGCCCGGAACAACATCGCCGCCAAAAAACGGCCGCTGGTGGCTCATTGACCCCAGCGGCAACCGCTGCCTGCACATCGCCGTCGTCGGCCTATACAACAGCGAAACCCAGGCAGCCGCGCCGCCTACCAAAAAAATACCGCAGCCTTGCCGACTGGGCGAACCAAACCACCGACCAACTGCGGGCGCTCGGCTTCAACGGCGCGGGTTGCTGGAGCAGCATCACCGAAATCCGCGCCGCCCACCGCCGCTTAAGCTACTGCGCCTACATCGAACCGATGGGCAAATTCCGCGACGCGCTCAAAGCCCAAGGCGACTTTCAGGGCAAAGTGGGCTGGCAAGGCTACCCCAACGACATCATTCGCGTCTTCGATCCGCGCTTTGATGCGCACATCGAAGCAGAAGCCAAAAAACTGGCGCAATACGCCAACGCCCCCTACTGCGTCGGCTACTTTACCGACAACGAACTGCCGTGGAAAAACGACGCGCTTGACCGCATCCTTACCCACTACCGAGCCCCCGATCCCGGCTACCTTGCCGCACAAAAATGGCTGAACCTGCGCAAAGGACAGCACGCCACCCTGGCCGACATCAACGACGCCGACCGCCAGGCATTTGGCGCCTACTACATCGAAACCTACCTGCAAAAAATCACCCGCGCCACCCGCAAATACGCGCCGGGCAAACTCTACCTCGGTTGCCGATTCAACCAGCACAAAGAAGAACTCGCCAACGAAGCACTCATCCGCACCGCCGGCAAATACATGGACATCCTCTCCATCAACCACTACCACAAATGGCAGCCGGAAGCGTGGCAAATGCAACAATGGGAGCGCTGGTCGGGCAAACCCTTCCTCATCAGCGAGTTTTACAGCAAAGGCGAAGACTCGGGACTTGCCAACGAAAGCGGTGAAGGCTGGATCGTCAAAACCCAAGAAGACCGCGGCTACTTCTACCAAAACTTCATCATCGAACTGCTGAAAAGCCGCGCCTGCGTCGGCTGGCACTGGCTTTCCTACCAGGACAGCGACCCCACATACGGCGGCAACACCCCCTCCAACCGCAACACCAACAAAGGCCTGTACACCTACGACTACCGCCCCTACGACGCCGCCCTCAAACCCATGCAAGAAATCAACAACCGCCTCTACCGCCTCATCGAATACCTCGACCGCAGTTGATCCCTCCAACCCCGGCGCGAAAACCGACCGCATCATCCGCCTGCAACATGGCAGGATTCAGAAATAAGCACCCGCTGCGCGTATAAAAACCCCGCTAATGCGGGGTTTTTTGTGCGCTGTTCCAAAATAGGGGCGGTTAGGGCGAAGCCCGTAACCGCCCGCCAAACGAAACAGGCGGACTCTCTCTCTCTCGCTGCGCGAGCAATAACTTGTCGCTACGCTAACCGCCTCTACGGAAAAAACAGAAAAGGCGGGGAAAACCCCGCCCTTTCCTTTCATCCGTGTCAGTTCAATAACGCCGCCGCCGCGATGAGTGCGCTCGCCTTGTTAATCGTTTCCTGCCATTCGCTGTCGGGGTTGGAATCATAGACGACGCCTGCGCCCGCCTGCGCGTAGAGGCGGCCGCCCTTGATGATGGCGGTGCGGATGGCAATCGCCATGTCCATGTTGCCGCTCCACGACCAGTAGCCGACCGCGCCGCCGTAAACGCCGCGCCGCTCCGGCTCAACTTCGTCGATGATTTCCATCGCGCGGATTTTTGGCGCACCGGAGAGGGTTCCCGCCGGGAAGGTGGCGCGCAGCACGTCCATCGCGTTCACGTCCGGGCGGATTTTGCCCTCGACGTTAGAGACGATGTGCATCACATGCGAGTAGCGCTCAATCACCATTTTTTCGCTGATTTTCACCGTGCCGGTCTGGCTGATGCGGCCGATGTCGTTGCGGCCGAGATCTATCAGCATCACGTGTTCGGCGATTTCTTTTTCGTCCGCCAGCAGTTCTTTTTCCAGCGCCAGGTCTTCTTCTGCCGTTTTGCCGCGTTTGCGCGTGCCGGCCAGCGGGCGCACGGTGACGGTATCGCCCTGTTTGCGCGCCAGTATTTCCGGCGAGGAGCCGATGATGTGGAAGTCGTCCAAATCGAGCAGGTACATGTACGGCGACGGGTTGGTGATGCGCAGCGCGCGGTAGTAATCAAGCGGCGGGTGCGGGAAGGCGCAGCTCATGCGCTGCGACGGCACCACCTGCATGCAGTCGCCCGCCATGATGTATTCGCGGATTTTGCCGACGTCCGCCTTGAAGGCGGTTTCGGGGTAGTGGTAATGCACTTCCGGACGCGCGCCGCCCGCGTTGAGCGAGCGCACTTTGGCGTTGCCGGGGCGGTTGATGGCGTCCACCATCGCATCCAGCCGCGCTTCGGCGGCGGCAATGCCGTTCGGGTCGGCAAGGTCGGCGTGGCTGATGAGGTGGACTTCGCCGCGCAGGTTGTCCAGCACGGCGAGGTCGAGGCTTTGCATGAATAATATGTCCGGCAGGCCGAGCGGGTCGTTCTGCGGGCGCTGCGCCAGGCGTTTTTCGATGTAGCCAATGGTGTCGTAGGCGAAGTAGCCGACGAGGCCGCCGGTGTAGGGCAGGTCAAGCGAAAGCGGCGCCGGACGCAGTGCCGCATGGTATTCGGCAATCCAGGCGAGCGGGTCGGCCACTGTCTGTTCTTCGATGTCGGCGCCGTCGCGGCGGATTTGCAGCTGGTGGTCGCGGATGCGCACGGTTTCGCGCGCGGGCAGGCCAATCATCGAGTAGCGCGCCCAGCGCTCGCCGCCTTCAACGGATTCGAGCAGGTAGGTGTAGGGCGCGTCTGCGAGGCGGTCGTAAAGGGCAACCGGGGTGAGCAGGTCGGCGAGGATGGTGCGGACGACGGGCTGGTGGGTGTAGTTCATGCGCCCGCCTTGGCAATTTCGCCGCGCATGGTGTTGATGACTGCCGCGTAGTCCGGCGCGTTGAAAATGGCGGAACCGGCGACGAACATGTCCGCGCCTGCCGCGGCAATGGCGGCGATGTTGTCCGTTTTCACGCCGCCATCGACTTCGAGGCGAATGTCTCGGCCGCTCTCGTCAATAAGGCGGCGCGCAGCGCGCAGTTTGTCCAGTGCAGAGGGCAGAAACGCCTGGCCGCCAAAGCCGGGATTGACCGACATGATGAGGATGAGGTCGAGCTTGTCCAGGACGTATTCGAGGCAGGAGAGCGGCGTCGCCGGGTTGAACACCAGCCCCGCCTTCATGCCGTGGCTTTTAATCAGTTGCAGCGAGCGGTCAATGTGGATGCTCGCTTCGGGGTGGAAGGAGATGTAGTCCGCGCCCGCCTTGGCAAACTGCTCAATCAGCGCATCGACGGGCGAGGCCATCAGATGCACGTCAATCGGCGCGGTGATGCCGTAATTACGCAGCGCCTGGCAAATCGGCGCGCCAAAGCTGAGGTTGGGGACGAAGTGATTGTCCATCACGTCAAAGTGGATGACATCCGCCCCGGCGGCAAGCACGGCGGCGACATCCTCGCCCAAGCGGGCGAAATCGGCAGACAGTATCGAGGGGGCAATCAGGGGGGGCTGGGCGGGCATAAATTCCTCACGTTCATGTAAAATGTCGCGCCATTCTAGCAACTTCAGGAAACGCCCGTGCAAAACGTGCTCCCCGCCGTGCAAGCCCTCGCCGATGCCGCCGAACCGCTGGCGTGGCTGCGTGCGCAGACCGCCGCCCCGGTATGTGCGGCAAACGCGGCAGCCCTCGCCCTCGCCTGGCCGCTGGAAGGCACGCCTGCGCTGCATGGCGGCCTGCTGCAAGCGCTGACGCTGGCAGTCGCTGAACGTCTGAATGTGCGCCTGCGCCACGACGGCACGCTTTACCGCGACGGCGCTCCCGCCGGGCGCGTCAGCCTCGAACTCACCGCGCAAAACGACGCCAGCCTCGCCCGCCTCACCGCGCCGCTTGCCGACGGCCTCGCCGCCGCGCTGCTTGCCCTGCTCGCCGAATGGAATGACCGCCCTTACCTGCCCGTCGCCAACCGCTGGACAGAATTTGCACTCGACGGCGATATTGACCAAAAAGGGCGGCGCATCGAAATCCAGGGCGGCAAACCCGTCTTTATTGACGACACAAACCCAAACCGGTTGCATGATGACTTATAAATTTCCCTTTCAAGCGCAAATAAACAGTCCCTTCCCCTGCGAAGTGGGGGAAGGACAGGAAGGGGGTGTGAAAATTCGCGAAGCGACAAAATTTCAAAATCTCGTCGCTGCGCGTCACGCATACACCCCAACCCTCCCCCGCTGCGCAGGGGAGGGGGTAAAAGCCGGGTACTAAATCACCATGTATCTCCTCATCGACGCGGGCAATTCCCGCATCAAATGGCTATACGGCAACGCCGTCCCCGGCATCGTCGAAGCCGCCTCCTACAAAGAAGACTGGCGCACCAAACTGTGGCGCGCCTGGCACCTCTTGCCCGAACCGCGCCGCATCGCCATCAGCTGCGTCAATAACGCCAGCATCGAAGCCGAAGTCGCCGCCATCGCCGACGACCTCTGGGGCAAACCGCTGCAAACCTTCGTCGCGCAAAAAGAAACCAACCACACCCTCACCGTCGCCTACGCTGAAGCGCACACCCTCGGCGCCGACCGCTACCTCGCCATGCTCGGCGCGCGCGGCCTGACCCACGAACCGCTCTGCGTCGTCGGCTGCGGCACCGCCATCACCCTGGACGTCGTCGAGCGCGACGGTCAGCACCGTGGCGGCCTCATCCTGCCCGGCATACGGCTGGCCGAAAACGCGCTGCTGCAAAACACCCAAAAACTCCGCCCCATGCGCTGGACGCCGAACCTGCTCGGCACCGACACCGCCGCATGCATCGGCGCGGGTATCCACCACGCCATCCCGGCGGGCATCAACAGCATCATGGACGAACTCGAAACCACCACCGGCCACTACTACCACCGCTTCGCCTTTGGCGGCGACGCACAAATCCTCTTCGGCAACCGCCCCGATTACCGCATCGAACCCGACCTGATGTTCCGCGGCATGATCGACCGCCTTGCCACCGACTAACCCCAACCGGAGACCAACATGGACTGGAAAAACAGCCGACGCAGCGACAACGTCGAAGACCGCCGCGGCTTCAGCGGCACCACCGCTGGCGGTATCGGCCTCGGCGGGCTTGCCATCATCCTCATCGGCTGGATGTTTGGCATTGACCCCGGCACCATGCTGCAATTCCTCGAAGGCAGCCAGAGCCAAAGCCAATACAGCAGCGCGGGCGCGCCACCGGCGAACGACGAAGCCGGACAGTTCTTGAGCGCGGTGCTTGCCTCCACCGAAGACGTGTGGAAACCCGTCTTCAAACAGCACGGCAAAACCTACCACAACCCGACCCTTGTCCTCTTTAACGGGCAAGTCCAATCCGCCTGCGGCGTCAGCAGCAGCGCCACCGGGCCGTTCTACTGCTCCGCTGACCAAAAACTCTACATCGACCCCAGCTTCTACCGCGAAATGCAAAAAATGGGGGCGAGTGGCGACTTCGCCTTCGCCTACGTGGTCGCGCACGAAGTCGGCCACCACGTGCAGAACCTGCTTG
This sequence comes from Cardiobacterium sp., assembly GCF_057314735.1. Classification (NCBI taxonomy): domain Bacteria; kingdom Pseudomonadati; phylum Pseudomonadota; class Gammaproteobacteria; order Cardiobacteriales; family Cardiobacteriaceae; genus Cardiobacterium; species Cardiobacterium sp. The sequence continues at coordinate 19,450 of NZ_DBHKZK010000049.1, read as the reverse complement.
GCACCCTCGGCCAGGCGCACCGCTACATGCGCCAGGTGAGCAAAACCGAAGCCAACCAAATCTCGGTGCGCATCGAACTGCAAGCCGACTGCTACGCCGGCATCTGGGGCAACAAACTGGAAAAATACAGCAAAATCCGCCTCGAAGACGGCGACATCCGCGAAGGGCTGAAAGCCGCCGAAGCGGTCGGCGACGACACCCTGATGCAGCGCGCCGGCAGCCGGGTCAATCCGGCAAACTTCACCCACGGCAGCGCCGCCGACCGGATGCGCTGGCTCAACACCGGCCTGCAATACGGCGAAATCAGCAGATGCAATACCTTTGACTGATGGAGGCTGCCATGCAAATCACCCGAAGCGGCAAAGACTTTGCCATCCATATTCCCGCTGCACTTGCCAAAGCCTTAAAGCTGCAAGAAGGCGACCATTTCGATATTGAGGCCGTTGGCGATACGCTCGTTATCCGCAGACGCAGCAAAGAAGATTTCCTCGAACAAGTACGCCAGTTCAGCGGCATCCTGCCCGCCGATTTCCGTTTTGACCGTGAAGAAGCCCATGAACGTTAGACCGGCTTTTGATACCAATATTGTGCTTTACCTGCTTTCCAGCGGCGAGAAACGCGATATTGCCGCAGAACTCTTGAGCGAAGGCGGCACAATCAGCGTGCAGGTACTCAATGAAGTGGCCAATGTCATGCGGCGCAAACAGCACCGGAATTGGGAAGAAATAGAAAAATTTACCGCTCTCCTGGCTTCGGTATGCAGCATAAAATCACTTGACCGGAGGATACAGCAGCAGGGACTTGAAATTGCGCGGCAGCACCAATTCAGCATTTATGATTCCATGATTGTCGCTTCCGCTTACCTGTCGCATTGCCAGATTCTCTATTCCGAAGATATGCAGCATGGCTTTGAATACCGCAGTGTGCGGATTCTCAACCCCTTTTATCGTGCCAATAGCACTCCGCAATAATAGAGACTCCCCATGCCCAAATCCCCCGAAACCCGCATTCATCTGGCAAATCAGCCGCTGCAATACCTTTGACTGACGTCTATTACCCGTAACCGAACCGCCATGAACGCCTACCACTACCTCCGCCCGCTCCTTTTCCGCCTCGACCCCGAACGCGCCCACAACCGCACCCTCGCCCTGCTGGCGCGGATGCCCTCTTTCATGCCGCGCTACCGCGGCGACAAGCCTGTTGAACTCATGGGCTTGACCTTCCCCAACCGCCTCGGCCTTGCCGCCGGGCTGGACAAAAACGCCGTCGCCGTCAGCGCCTTTGACCGCGCCGGTTTCGGCTTCATCGAAGTCGGCACTGTCACCCCGCGGCCGCAGCCGGGCAACCCGCAACCGCGCCTGTTCCGCCTGCCAGAACATGAAGCCATCATCAACCGCATGGGCTTCAACAACCGTGGCATAGACGCCCTCATCGCCCGCCTCGCCGCCACGCCCAGGCCGCACGCATTGCTCGGTATTAACCTCGGCAAAAACAAGGACACGCCTAACGAAGAAGCGCTTACCGACTACCGCATTGGCCTGCAAAAAGCCTGGGCGCACGCCGACTACCTCACCATCAACATCTCCTCGCCCAACACCGCCGGACTGCGCGAGCTGCAACACGGCGCGGCATTGCGCGAACTGCTCGCGGGCATCAAGGCCGAACAACAGCGCCTCACGGTCGAAACCGCGCGCCGCGTGCCGATTGTGGTCAAAATCGCGCCCGACCTTGACGACACCGCGCTTCACGCCACCCTCGACACCATTGCCGAAGCGGACATGGACGGCATCATCGCCACCAACACCACCCTCGACAAAAGCGCGGTTGAACACCACCCGCACGGCGGCGAACAAGGCGGCCTCTCCGGCGCACCGCTCACCGCCGCCAGCACCGCCATCGTGCAAAAAATCCGTGCGCACCTGCCGCATATCGCCCTCATTGCCTCCGGTGGCGTAATGAGCGCCGCCGATATGCAGGCAAAACTGGATGCGGGCGCCGACCTCGTGCAAATCTACAGCGGCCTCATCTACCACGGCCCGCAACTGGTGCGCGACTGCCTGCGCCAACTGGAGCACGGCTGAAATGTCCGGCTTCCTTCGCATCCTTTGCCTTGCCGCCACCGTCGCCAGCCTCCCCGTCCGGGCTGACGACGACCGCACCGCCACGGCTGCACAATTACAACAGGTCAAAAACTGCCAGGCGACGCGCTACAGCCTGAAAACCATGCTCTACCACGAGGATTTCAACATCCCGATGTGTACCGATTTTGGCGACCCCTTCGTACGCGATGCCTTTCCCAAAGAAATCAGCGAACCGCAACAACGCGCGCTGCTGGACGCGCTGGTACAGTCGCTGGACATCACCTTTACCGAAACCGATACCAACATCAAAGCACACGGCGGTTTTGACCACTATGGCGGTATGCCGTACGACCGCAGCGACGGACACATGACCGAGAGTGAAATCACCCTGCATTGCGCGGACGGCCAGCGATACCAGCTCCACTTTCGCGATAGAACCTTTTACTTCAAGGACCATCCGGCGGTAGAGATGGCAGCCATCACCATGGACGGCGAGCGCGCGTTTTATATGCCCGCCGCCGTGATTGACCAGCTGATGAACGCCGTCACACAACTGGTCAGCCGGGAAGAAGCACACGCCTGGTACAAAAAAATCGGCGTTATCGGGCCGGATGACATTTGGCCGGGGCGCAAAAAAAGCCTGTCCCTGGCACCAGAAAACCCATAAGCATCAAGCCCCCTTGAGCGCATCGTCCTGGCGCTCCCGCGTCTATAGCAATCCTCACAAAACCCTGTACGGCGTTGCGGGTACCAGCGCGTATTGTCTTCATCTAAACCGGTCGTAGGGTGGGGCTTGCCCCACCATTTTCATTTCGGAGATTTGCGACAAAGCAGAGGCGACACAACACAGTTATGGGGCTTTCGGTGGATGACTATAAATTCCGGTAACGGTTATTGCGACTGCCGCCGAACGGCTCCCTCCCCCTGTGGGGGAGGGCTGGGGTGGGGTTTATCAATCCGCGCGCCGATGGACTGTAGCGAGTGTAGGGTGGGGCTTGCCCCACCATTTTCATTTCGGAGATTTGCGACAAAGCAGAG
>NZ_DBHKZK010000049.1:12968-16231 GCF_057314735.1 Cardiobacterium sp. | reverse complement strand
ATCCGCGCGCCGATGGACTGTAGCGAGTGTAGGGTGGGGCTTGCCCCACCATTTTTATTTCGGAGATTTGCGACAAGGCAGAGGCGGCAAATCGTGCGTTGCGTCCTGGCTGCTGGTGGGCTCAGGGAAAAGGCTTTGCAACGCGGCGGGGATGGCGGCGATGAGGTCGTGCGCGGTGAGGCTGGTGAGGTGGGTGCCGGCGACGGCGAGGTCAGCGGCGAGGCCGTGCAGGTACACGCCGATGGCGACGGCGGGGAAGGGCTCGTAGCCTTGCGCCAGCAGCGCGGCGATGATGCCCGCGAGGACGTCGCCACTGCCGCCTTTGGCCATGCCCGCGTTGCCGGTCGGGTTGATGAGGGTGTCGCCGTTGGGCGCGCTGATGATGCTGTACTTGCCTTTGAGGACGACAACCGCGTGCAGGCGGGCGGCGAGGTCGCGCGCAGCGGCCATGCGTTCGTGGTCGTGGGTGAGTGCGCGTCCGGCGAGGCGGGCATATTCGCCCGGATGCGGGGTGAGGATGCTGGCAGGTGGCAGTTTGGCTTGCAGCGCCGGGTCGGCGGCGAGCAGGTTGAGCGCGTCGGCGTCCCAGACCATCGGGCGGTCGCGGTAGCGGTCAGCAATTTCATGCAGTAGCGCGGCGGTATCGGCGTGGGTGCCGAGGCCGCAGCCAAGCAGCAGCGCGTCGGCGGCGATGTCGTGGCTGAGGCGGCTGTTGTGGCCGGGTTGCGGGTCGGCATCGCTCATCGCCTCCATGATTTGCGCATGGAAGGCATCGGTGCAGGCGGCGGGCAGGTGCGCGGTGAGTAAGCCGCAGCCGCTGCGCAACGCCGCTTTTGCCGCCATCACCGCCGCGCCGGTCATGCCACGGCTGCCTGCGATGAGGAGCAGTCGTCCGGCGTCGCCTTTGTGGGCGAAGCGGCGGCGCGGGCGGTATTGGGCACGCAGCCAGGCGGGGTCAAGCCAGCGCGCGCCGGGAATGGCGGCGACGGCGTCGCGGTCAAGGTCTATCGGCAACAGGTGCAGTGTGCCAACGTATTTTTCGTGTTCTGCCCAAAGCAGCGCCGCTTTGGGGCAGCCGAGGCAGAGGGTGTGCGTGGCGTGGACGGCGGGGTGTTGCGCGGCGTGCGGACGGTCGGCTTGCAGGCCGGAGGGCAGGTCAATGGCGACGACGGGGACGGGGGCGCGGTTGATGGCGGCGACGAGGCTGGCGTAGGGCTCGTCCAGCGGGCGGTTGGTGCCGACGCCAAAGAGGGCGTCAATCAGCACGCCGCGCGTGGGTGGGGTGAAGGCGGCGAGGTCGGCGGTCGGCAGCAGCCGTTCGAGGCGGGCGGCGTTGGCGTCGTGGTCGGCGCCACAGGGACGGTGTTGCGGGCGATAGACGTGTACGCGATCGCCACGCATGAACAGTTGGCGTGCGATGACGAGGCCGTCGCCGCCGTTGTTACCCGCGCCTGCGACTACCGTCCAGTGGTGGTTGTCCGGGTAGAGTTCCAGCAGTTTGGCGGTGCAGCGCGTCGCGGCGCGCTCCATCAGTTGTAGTGCGTTGATGCCCTGGCGTTCGCAGCTGAGGCGGTCAAGGCGGCGGATGTCGTCGGCATTCGCCAGCGGCAGCAATTCATTGAAATGCATCGGGTATCCAGGCGGGCGGGAAGGCGGGCAGCGCGTAGGCGGGCGGGTAGGTGATGCCGTTAAGGTACAGGCCTTGCGCCGGGGCGGTGATACCGGCGGCGCGGCGGTCGCGGCTGGCGAGGACTTCGCCCGGCCAGGCGGTGCTGCGGCGGCCATCGCCGACGGCGAGCAGCGTGCCGACGATGTTGCGCACCATGTGGTGCAGGAAGGCGTTGCCGCTGATGTCCACCGCGAGCCAGCCGCCGCGTTCGCGCACGTCGATGCAGCGGATGTAGCGCCACGGGCTTTTTGCCTGGCATTCGGCGGCGCGGAAGGCGCTGAAGTCGTGTTCGCCGATGAGTGCCTGCGCGGCAGTGTGCATCGCGACGGCGTCGAGCGCTTTTTTGTGCCAGTGGCAGCGGTGCGCCCACAGGGCGGAGGGTTGCGCGTGGTGGCGGATGAGGTAGCGGTAGTGGCGTTCGCGCGCGCTGTAGCGGGCGTGGAAGTCGGCGGGGACGGCCTGTATCCATTGCAGGCGGATGTCGGCAGGCAGGTAGCGGTTGCCGCCTGCCAGCCAGGCAAAATCGCTGCGCACGGCGTCGGCGTCAAAGTGGATGATTTGCGCGGTAGCGTGTACGCCCGCGTCGGTACGCCCGGCACAGGTGGTTTCCACCGCGTGCGCGGCGACTTGCCCCAGGGCGCGTTCGACCTGTTCCTGGATGGTGGACGCAAAAAAGGGCTGGCGCTGCCAGCCCGCATATTGCGTGCCGTCGTACTCAAGGCCGACGGCATAGCGTGTGGTCATGGTTATTTGTCGAGTTGTGCCAGCATACTGCGGGCGCGGACTTTTTGTGATTCGCTGCCGGATTCGAGGACTTCGTCCAGCCAGGAGCGCGCTTTTTCTGCCTTGCCCATGACGATGAAGGAGGTCGCCATGTCGAGGTTGATTTCCATCGCTTCCACGTCCACGTCGGCATCCGAGGCGGCAGGGGCGACGGTGGCAGCCGGGGCAGGTTTGGCAGCGGGTGCCGGTTCGGCTTTGGCGGCAGCGACAGTTTCGCTGTTGCTGCTGTCGTCGCTGAAGAAGTCGAGGGTTTCGTCATCGTCAGCGGCGGCAACCGGGGCGGCCGCTTCGGGGGCGCGTGCCGGTTCGTCTTCCAGCGCGAAGAAATCGAGCGCATCGCTTTGGGTTTCTGCGGCAGGTTCGGCGGCGATGACGACCGCGTCGCTGACCACGGTGTGATGTGCTGCCGGTTTTTCGGCCTCTTTTGCATCGTCTGCGGCTTTTGGCGCGGGTTTGGCTTTGGCCACTTCGGGCTGTTTGGCCGGGGCGGCGGGTTCTTCTTCGGCGAAGGAGAGGAAGTCGAAATCGTCGCCCGCGTCGGCAGCCGGGGCGGGTTCGGCTTTGGCCGGTTCAGGCTGTTTGGCCGGGGTGGAGGTTTCTTCTTCGGCGAAGGAGAGGAAGTCGAAATCGTCGCCTGCATCAGCAGCCGGAGCGGGTTCGGCTTTGGCCGCTTCGGGCTGTTTGGCCGGGGCGGCGGGCTCTTCTTCGGCGAAAGAGAGGAAGTCGAAGTCGTCGCCTGCATCAGCAGCCGGAGCAGGTTCGGCTTTGGCCGCTTCGGGCTGTTTGGCCGGGGCGGCGGGCTCTTCTTCGG
>NZ_DBHKZK010000049.1:0-12868 GCF_057314735.1 Cardiobacterium sp. | reverse complement strand
CAAAGGAGAGGAAGTCGAAGTCGTCTTCCGGCTCGGCGGCGGTTTTGTCGGCGTGTTCTGCCTTGTTTTCCGCTTTGGTAGCGGGTGCTGCCGGTTCTTCTTCGGCGAAAGCGAGGAAGTCGTTAAAGTCGTCTTTTTCTTCGGCAACAGGCGCGGTTTCGGCTTTCGCCGCAGGTTGGGCGATGGGTTCTTCGTCGCTGGCGAAGGAGAGGAAGTCATCAAAGTCGTCTTTTTCTTCCGCGACCGGGGTGGCTTCGGCTTTGGCCGCCGGTTTGGCGGCAGGCGCGTCTTCGCTGGCAAAAGCGAGGAAGTCGTCAAAGCTGTCTTCTGCTTCGGCAGCAGGCGCGGCGGAAAGGTGCGGCTCGGCTTTGGCGGTGTGATCCTTGCCGTTTTTCAGCGGAGCTGCGGGCTCGTCTTCGGCGGACAGTTTTTCAAGGTCGTTGAAGAAGTCGTAGTCTTCGTCGCTGTCGCTGGCAGGCGGTACGGCAATCGCGGTCGGCTCCTGTTTCGCGCGGTCGTTGCCTGCCACGGCGGCGACCGGTGCGGCGGGTTCGTCTTCCGGGATTTCCAGGTCTTTGAAGAAGTCGTCCGGCAGTTCGTCGGCGGAGTGCGGTTCGCCGTCGTCGTATTCGTCGCGGTATTTGGGCAGACCGGAGAATTTTTTGTTGAGGTCGTCCAGTTCGGAGAGTTGCGCATCCAGGCGTTCCAGTCCGTCCACGTCGGTGCTGGCGGGGGCGGCGTTGCGGATTTTGACTTCGCCGACTTTGTCGCCGATTTTTTGGCTTTCGCTGCTGTCCATTTCGGCGGCGAGGCGCTCGATGTCTGCTGCGCTAAATTCTTCGATGCTGTCTTCGTCGCTGTCGTCACGGCGTTTGCGCTTGGCGAGCATGAAGGCGGCGGCACCACCGAGGGCGAGAACGCCGGTGCCTGCAGCGGCCAACAGCGGCAACGGCAGGCCGCTGGAGATTTTGTCTTCCGGTTTTTCCTGGGCGACCGCAGCGATGGTTTCGCTCTTCATTTCCGGCACGACGGCGGGGGCGGCCGGTGCCGGCGCGGCATCGTTGCTGGCGACTTCCACCGGCGGGGTTTCTTCGGCTGGTGCGGGCTGAGCAACGGGTTCAGGTTGTACGGCAACAGCGTCTGCCGGGGTATCGTTGGCGGCGACTTCCGGCGCCGGGTTGTCGGCGGTGAGGTCAACCGGTTCGGGTTCGGGACTGGCGTCGGGTTGTGGCTGCGGGTTGTTGGTGGCGACGAGGGTGTCGGCACCGTCCAGGGTCAGTGCATTGCCATCCAGCGGGGCGTTTTCCGCGGCATTTTCGGGTGTTGCCGGGGCGGCGGGGGTATCGTTTTGCGCCACCTCGGGTGCGGGCGCGGCGGCTTTGTTGTCCTGGTCGCCTGCGTTGTTGTTTTGTGCCAGTTCGGTGGCGACTGCCGGGGTGTCGGTGGCCGCTTTGGCTTCGGCAGCGTCGTTTTGTGCCAGCGCGTTGTCGGCGGTGGCAGCGGCTGCGCCCGCAGCGGCGGCTTTGGCGGCATCGGCCTTGTCTTTTGCCGCTTTTTCGGCTTTTTTCGCCTCCGCTTTGGCCTTGGCGCCGTTGTCGGCGATTTCGGTTTTGGCGGCAGGCATGGCAGCGGCGCCCGGATCGGGGATGGTAAGGGTACTGCCAACCATCAGGTTGCCCATGTCGTTATGGGCGAAGGAGCCACGGTTGGCGTTGTAGATGGCGCGCATCATCTGCTGGATGGAGACGGATTCGGACGGGCGTGCGGCGTTGGCAATGGAGAACAGGGTTTCGTTTGATTTGACCGGGCCGTATTTGCTGCCCACCGGGATGCTGCCCGGTTTGACCGAGGTGGAGTAGTAGGAGTAGCCGCCGTCGCCGTTGTCGTTGTTGCCACGGTCGGCCAGTACCGGCCGCGCCTGTTTGGGCTGGGTGGCAAGGTCGTGTCCGCCCCAGCCTTCGCTGTCGGCGCTGGCGGCACGCAAGGGCGCTGCCGCCTTGCTGCGCGCAGCCAGTTGTTCTTTTTCTTTGGCTTTGTCTTTTTTGTTTTTTTCTTTGTCTTTTTTCGGGTTTGCCAGTACGGGCTCGCTTTTTGCCGCTTTGCGGTTGTCTGCCAGCGCGCTGCGTGATTCGGGCTCGCCGATGGGCAGCAGTTCGCGTTCGCTGTTTTCGTCTTTGTCTTTTTTGCCTTTTTTCTTGCCTTTGCTGTCGCTGTCCGCCAGGGTCGGTTTTTCGATGATAGCCATCGGTTCGGCAGCGTTCGGGTTGAGCGGGTCGGCGTTAAAGAAGGCGGCGTATTCGCGGGTGACGGTGCTGCCGTTGCTGTTGATGGTCAGCATGAAGTTGACGAACGGCTCGCGGATGGTGGCGGTGCTGGTGACGCGGATGACGTATCCTTTGCCAGACGGTACCAGGCTGAAGCGCAGTTTTTTGTGGATGGGCAACAGTTCTACGCCCTGGGCGCGATAGGCCGCGGGGCTGGCAAGCTGAACGGTTGCACCTTTGGCGGCAGCGGCAGTCATGCCATCTACCGGGATGGTGGCGCTCATCGGCTGGCCAATGCTGGAGTTGACGTGGATAGGGCCGAGGCCGATGGAGATGGCGGCACTGCTGCACCCCAGACCGACTGCCAGTGCAACGGTGTGGCGCAGACGTGCAGGTGTTTGATTCCTGTTCATTTTGTGCTCCTGAGCCGTATTGCATCTACGGCGGTATCATAAAAACAACATTGAGATTATAGCAGCAGTTGTTATACAAGCAAGTAATGTTTTACCAACCCCGTGATAATGCTGCTTCCAGGTAATTGCAGACGGCATCGCCGATGGCGGCGGTGCTGTATGGTTGTTGCCCGTCTGCAACAATGTCGGCGCTGCGGTAGCCCTGGCTGATGCTTTCTTTGACGGCGTTTTCCAGAAGCCAGGCGAGGCTTTCTTCTTGCAGGGAGTGGCGCAGCAGCATGGCGAGCGAGAGCAGCATGGCGTAGGGGTTGGCGATGCCCTGCCCGGCGATGTCCGGCGCGGAGCCGTGTACGGGTTCAAACAGGCCGACGCCGTCGTCGCGCAAGGATGCAGACGGTAGCAGGCCAATCGAGCCGGTGAGCATTGAGGCTTCGTCGGAGAGGATGTCGCCGAAGAGGTTGCCGGTGACGATGACGTCGAACTGGCGCGGATCGCGCACGAGCTGCATCGCGGCGTTATCAACCAGCAAGTGCGTCAGCGCGACGTCGGGGTAGTCGGCGGCGACGGCTTCCACGGTTTCCCGCCACAGTTGCGAGCTTTCCAGCACGTTCATTTTGTCTATCGAGCAGAGGCGTTTTTGCCGCCCACGCGCCGCTTCAAAGGCGACGCGGGCGATACGGCGTACTTCGCTTTCGCTGTAGCGCAGGGTGTTGTAGCCCTCGCGTTCGCCCGCCGCGTTGGTTTCGATGCCGCGCGGCTGGCCGAAGTAGATGCCGCCGGTGAGTTCGCGCACGATGAGGATGTCCAGCCCGCGCACCCGTTCGGCTTTGAGCGCGGAGCGGTCTATCAGCGCGTCCATGACGTGTGCCGGGCGCAGGTTGGCAAACAGTCCCAAATCGGCGCGGATGGCGAGCAGGCCGGTTTCCGGGCGTTGCGCGCGCGGCAAGCCGTCCCATTTTGGCCCGCCGACGCAGGCGAGCAGTACGGCATCGGCGGCGCGGGCTTTGGCGCGGGTCGCTTCCGGGTAGGGTTCGCCGCTGGCATCGACCGCGCAACCGCCGAGGTCGGCGTAATCAAGCGCGACCGCCAGCCCCGCCTGTTCTTGTAATAGATGCAGGACTTTTTCCGCTTCTGCCATAATTTCCGGGCCGATGCCGTCGCCGGGGAGGAGGAGGATGTTTTTCATGTTTATTCCTTGAAAAGCCAGGGGAATTGTTGCCGGTGCCGCGCTTCAAAGGCGCGGATGTCGGCGGCGTGTTGCAGCGTTTGCCCGATGTCGTCGAGGCCGTGATAGAGCGCGTGCTTGCGGAAACCGTCAACCGCGAACGGGTAACTTGCCGCACCGCATTGAATCGTCTGCGTTTCCAGATTGACTTCAATCGTAACCGCTTCCGCCGCCTGCGTCGCTGCCAAGAGCGCTTCGGCGTCGGCAGCGCTGACCTGCGCGGGCAGGACGCCGTTTTTGAAACAGTTGCTATAGAAGATGTCGCCGAAGGATGGCGCGATGATGGCGCGAAAACCGTATTCATCGAGCGCCCACACCGCGTGCTCGCGCGAGGAACCGCAGCCGAAATTCGCCCCGGCGAGCAGGAATTTCGCCCCCTGGTAGCGTGCCTCATTGAGGATAAACGCCGGGTCGGGCGCACGGTCGGGCAGATAGCGCCAGTCATCGAAAAGATACTGACCGAAACCCGTCTTGCTGATGAGCTTCAAATACTGCTTCGGCAAAATCGCGTCGGTGTCGATATTGCTGCGAAAGAGCGGCGCCAGTACGCCGCGTTCAACGGTAAACGCCTTCATGCCAACCACTCCCGCACATCGACAAAGCGCCCGGCAACCGCCGCTGCGGCTGCCATTGCCGGACTGACTAAATGGGTGCGCGCGCCCTGCCCTTGCCGCCCTTCAAAATTGCGGTTCGACGTGGAAGCGCAGCGTTTGCCCGCCGGAATGCGGTCGGCATTCATCGCCAGACACATCGAACAACCCGGCGAACGCCACTCAAAGCCGGCATCCATAAAAATACGGTCCAGCCCTTCCGCCTCTGCCTGCGCTTTGACCAGACCGGAACCCGGTACAATCAGGGCAATCTCAATATTGGCCGCGACCTTGCGCCCTTGAACGATACGCGCGGCGACGCGCAAATCCTCAATGCGTGCGTTGGTGCAAGAGCCGATGAATACCGCATCGAGCGGAATGTCGCGCACCGCCTGCCCCTCGTGCAGCCCCATATAATCGAGCGCGCGCGCGTAGGCGTTGCGCTGGTTGTCGTCGCGGGCATCGGCAAGATGCGGTACGACGCCGCCGACATCGACCACCATTTCCGGCGACGTGCCCCAGCTTACCTGCGGCGCGATTTTCGCCGCCTCAAGCACCACTTCGGCGTCAAAAACCGCATCGTCATCGCTGACCAGCGTGCGCCAATACGCCTCCGCCGCCTCCCACAGCGCGCCCTGCGGCGCACTCGGCCGGCCGCGCAAATAGGCAATCGTCTTCTCATCGACCGCGACCAGCCCGGCACGCGCGCCCGCCTCAATCGACATATTGCACATCGTCATCCGCCCCTCCATCGTCAGCGCGCGAATCGCCGAGCCGGCAAACTCCAGCGTGTAACCGGTGCCGCCGGCGGTGCCGATGGTGCGAATCACCGCCAGCATCATGTCCTTGGCGTACACACCCGGCTGCAAATCGCCGTCAATGACGATGCGCATCGACTTCGTCTTCTTCTGCGGTAGGCATTGCGTCGCCATCACGTGTTCGACCTCGCTCGTGCCGATGCCAAACGCCAGCGCGGCAAAGGCGCCATGCGTGGACGTATGCGAATCGCCGCAAACAATCGTCATCCCCGGCAGCGTCAAGCCCTGCTCCGGGCCGATAACGTGCACAATCCCCTGGCGCGGGTCACGTCGCCCAAACAGACGAATGCCAAACTCGGCGCAGTTGCGCTCCAGCGCCTCCACCTGCGCGCGCGAAACCGCGTCCTCAATCTCGCGCTCCGGGTGCAACGTCGGCACATTATGATCCGGCACCGCCTGAATCGCATCGACCCGCCACGGCTTGCGCCCGGCAAGACGCAGACCGTCAAACGGCTGCGGCGAAGTCACCTCATGAATCAAATGACGGTCAATATAAAGCAGTGCCTGCCCGTCCGCCTCGCGCACCACATGCGCCTGCCAGACCTTGTCATACAACGACTGCCCGCTCATAACAGCTCCTGCGCCCACAAATCGGCGAACGACTCGCGGCGGCGAATCAACCGTGCCTGCCCGCCCTCGATTAACACCTCGGCGGGACGCGGGCGCGAGTTGTAATTACTCGCCATCGAAAACCCATAAGCGCCGGTGCCGGGAATGGCGACCACATCGCCGCGCTCGCCGCAAATCGGAAAATCGCGGGCAAAGGTATCGCCGCTCTCGCACACCGGGCCGACCACATCCATGCGCGACACCCCGTCATACGGGCGCGACAAATTCAGCAGCGACGGCCGCACCTGATAGAGCGCCGGGCGCACATAATCATTCATCGCCGCGTCGAGCATCAAAAACTCGCGCCCCGACTGCGACTTACGGAACACCACCTGCGACAGCAAAATCCCGGCATTGCCGACCAGCGACCGTCCCGGTTGCAAATGCAGACGCAGCGGGCGTTCGCCCACCTTCTCCAGCAGCGCGCGAGACAAATCAGCAGGCGATAGCGACATCTTTTCAGCTTCCGTCTCAATACCGAGACCGCCGCCCAAATCCACGTGCTGCAAGGCGATGCCCTCCGCCGCCAGCGCATCGGCGAGCGCCAGCACCGAATCCGCCGCCTGCAAAAACGGCTCCAGCAGACGAATCTGCGAACCAATATGACAGCCGATGCCGGCCACGCGCAGCGACGGCTGCGCCGCTGCCCAACGATACAACGCGGGCGCGTCTTCCAGCGCCACGCCAAACTTGTTCTCACGCATCCCGGTGGAAATATACGGATGCGTCTTCGCGTCCACATCCGGGTTCACCCGCAGCGCGACGGGCGCAACCTTGCCCATCGCTGTCGCCACCTCGGCAAGACACTGCAACTCCGCCGCCGACTCCACATTAAAACAGCCAATCCCGGCCGCGAGCGCCGCCTGCAACTCCGCATCCGTTTTCGCCACACCGGAAAACACCACCCGCGCCGCATCGCCGCCGGCCTGCAACACCCGCGCCAACTCGCCGCCAGAAACAATATCGAACCCCGCGCCCTCTGCCGCGAGCAGGCGCAAAATCGCGAGATTAGAATTCGCCTTCATCGCAAAATGCAATCGCACCTCACGCGACAAACCGTGCGCCAAATACGCGCGGAACTGCGCACGAATCGCATCGCTGTCATACACATACAGCGGCGAACCAAACTCGGCAACGAGCTGCACCAGCGACACCCCGCCGACGCGCCCCTGCGCATCCAACCCGGACAAAAACTCACTCACCGGCCTGCTCCTGCGCCTTGGGCGCATCATCCGGCAAAAACAGCGGCCCCTTCTGCCCGCAACCCGCGCACAAAGCCGTTACAATAAAAAACACAAAAAACCTGAACATTGCGAAAAACCCGCTAAAAAAGGAGCGAAATTATGGCACAGCCCCTCGAACGAATCACCCGCGGCGCCGAAAAAAACGTCACCCACAGCATCATCTGGCTGCACGGCCTCGGCGCGGACGGCAACGACTTCGTCCCCATCCTGCCGCAGCTTGAGCTGCGCCCGACCACGCGCATCACCTTCCCGCACGCCCCCGTGCGCCCCATCACCCTGAACGGCGGCATGCCGATGCGCGGCTGGTACGACATCAAAGACCTCAGCTTCGAACAACGCGACGAAGACCTCGCCGGCATCGAGGCGAGCGCCGCGCAAATCCTCGCCATCGCCAAAGAAGAAGAACAGCGCGGCATTCCGGCAGAAAACCTCCTCTACGCCGGCTTCTCGCAAGGCGGCGTGCTGGCGCTCTACCTCGGCCTGCGCCATCCCTGCGCGGGAATCCTCGCACTCTCGACCTACCTCGCCGACCGCGACCACACCCCGCCCGCCGACTGCGCCCACTGCCCGCCCATCCTGCAAATGCACGGCACCCACGACCCGGTCATCCCCTACAGCGTCGGCAAACTGAGCTACAACCTCCTGAAAAGCAAAGGCTACGCCCCCGCATGGAAAACCTACCCGATGCAGCATCAGGTCATCCCCGAACAAATCACCGACATCGCCGCCTGGCTCAACGAACAAGGATTCTGAACCATATACATACACCTTGAGCGCTCAGGTGTATGTAAATCCCATCTCCCCCTAACCGGAACCAATATGCAAAAAACCCTGACCTTTATCGCCGCCGCCCTGCTCGGCAGCTGCACCACCAGCGGCGGCCTCAACCAAAACGCCATTGCCCGCGAGCTGATCAGCTCGCAGATTGACCAGCAATGCCACAGCCAGCTCAACGCCCGCCAGGAATGGCAACTCGCCTCGGCGTTGATGGGCGCGGAAATCAAACAGCAATGGGAAAACAAAATCTGCGGCTGCGTCAGCGAAGAAGCCCCGGCACAGATGAGCGGCGAAGAAATGCTGCAAGTCCTGAACCCTGCCACCCGCCAGCAGGTAGTCAGCAATGTCGCGGTGAAAACGGTCAAGGCGTGTTTCGCCCGCGTGATGCAGCAGCGTTGAGCATTCACCCACAAAAAAACGGCGCTCATGGCGCCGTTTTTTTCGCAGGGATGGTTTTGCGCGAAGGCAAAAGGGCGGGCTTCCCCGCCCTTGCCGTTTTTCAGATTTTTAGACTTTTTTGATCCAGCCGTAGCGGTCGGGGGTTTCACCGTACTGGATGGCGGTGATGGCTTCGCGGATGGCGAGGCCATGTTTTTGGTTGGCGACCGGGATTTCTTTGTCGTCAATGACGAAGCTGGTTACGGGCGAGATGACGGCAGCGGTGCCGGTGAGGATGGCTTCCGCACCGTTTTCTACCGCCAGTTGCAGTTCGGCGACGGTCAGGTCGCGTTCGTCGATAGTGTAGCCCAGGTCTTTGGCGACTTTCAGTACGGAGTCGCGGGTGACGCCGTGCAGAAACTCGTCGGTCAGCGGTTTGGTGCGGATGGTGTTGCCGTCAATGAGCATGAAGTTGCTCGCGCCGGTTTCCTGGACGTCGCCGTTCGGGCAGAACAGGACCTGGTTCGCGCCGTATTTTTTGTGGGCGGCGGTCGTCCAGCCGAGGGCGGAGGCGTAGTTGCCGCCGCATTTGATGCGTCCCATGTGCGGTGCGCAGCGTTGGTGTTGGGTCTCAACCAGCAGTTTCATCGGGCTGCCGACCTTGAAGTAGTCACCCACCGGCGAGGCGAGGATGTAGAGCACGGCGCTGTCGGTGCCGTGTGCGGCCTTGCCGATGACGGGGTCGGTGCCGATGAGGGTCGGGCGCAGGTACATCGCGTTCGGCGCGTCCGGCACGATGTCGGCGGCGCGGCGCACCAGTTCAAAGAGGGCGTCGCGGTAGGCGGCGGTTTCCGGCACAGGGATTTCGAGCAGGCGCGCGCTTTGTTGCATTCGCGCGATGTTGTCGTCCGGGCGGAAGAGGACGATGTCGCCGTTTTTTTGGCGGAAGGCTTTCAGGCCTTCAAAGCATTCGCTGCCGTAGTGCAGGCCGTGTGCGCCGGCGGGCAGGGTGATTTCGGCGCTGTTCTGCCAGCGCACGGGTTGCCAGGCGCCGTTTTCGTAGGCGATAACCGGCATTTCGGGGTAGAAAACGCTGCCGAAGACAGCGGGAACTTCTCGGCTCATGGGTGGCTCCTTTCGGGTTGGGTTGAGGGATTGCACGATACTGCGCGCGGCGAGCTATGGCAAGGCGAGCAGGCTTTGTCCGGCGATGTAGAGGCTCATGCCGCCGAGGACGCTGATGACGGGGTTGCGCCAGCGGTGTTCGAGGGCGATGACGGTGATGAGGGCAAGGGCGCTGACGGCAGCGGCGCTGGCGGGTTGCCATTTGAGGGTGCTGGCGGCGTAGAGGGCGAGGATGGTCATCACGCCCGGCGGCATGACGCGGCCGAGCCAGGCAAAGGTGGTGTCGTAGCGGCGGGCGATGCGCGCGAGGAGGAAGGGGAAGGCGCGCAGGGCGAAGGTGATGATGGCGCTGGCGAGGACGGCGGCGGCGATGGCGGTGTGGTTCATGCGGCGGTTTTGCGGGGGCTGAGGCAGAGAAGGGCGAGGAGGATGGCGATGGCGGTCGCCAGGACGTTACGCTCGCTGACGGTGGCAAGCGCGATGAGGATGGCGATGAGGCCGTAGGCTTGCGCCGGGCGGCGTTCGCGGTAGTAGCTGTGGCTTTGTGCGAGGATGAGGAAGAGGGCGGTCAGGGCAAATTCGAAGCCGGTGAGCGCGGGCGGGATGATTTGTCCGAGGAGGAGGCCGAGGGCGGTGCCGCCAATCCAGTAGAGTTGGCAGAGGGCTTCGATACGGGTGATGAGGCGCGGGTCGGTGTCGCGTCCCATCGGCGCGATGAGGCTGTAGGCTTCGTCGGTCAGTGCGAAGATGCTGTAGGCGAGGAGCAGCGGGCGGCCGCGGTAGGCGGCGGTCGGGAAGGAGAAACCGTAGAAGATGAGGCGTAAATTGACGGCGAGGGTGGCAAGGGCGACCGCGCCGAGGCTGGTGCCGTTTATCAAAAGGCCGGCAAGGAGGAATTGCATTGCCCCGGCGTAGAGGAAGATGCTGGCGGCGAGCGCCCACAGCGCGGGCAGGCCGTTTTGCGTCCACATTACCGCGTAGGCGATGGCTAGCGGGATGTAGCCGAGGAGGATGGGGATGGTGAGGATGAAGGCGCGGCGCCAGGTGTAGTCTTGCATGGGTTCAGGCTTTGGGGTTGCGGGGCGGGTAGGGCAGGGGCGGGATGGCTGCGAGGCGGGCGCGGATTTCGTCCCACGACCACAGGCGGTGTTCGGGATGGGCATCTATGCCGACGTCCAGCGCCGCACCGCGCAGGCGCACGGTGCCGTGGGTGTGGCCGTAGAGGTGCCAACTGCCGCGTTGCGCGCCGCGCCATTCAAGGATGGGGTAGTGAAAAAGGACGATGGGCTGGCCGTCCAGGGTGTCTTCATGGTAGGGCCTGATCCAGCGGAAACGTTCGCGCAGGTAGGGGTCGGCGCCAAGTTCATCGTCGTGGTTGCCGCTGACCAGGCAGATTTCGCCATTGAGTTCGGCAAGCAGGCGGAAGGTTTCGGCAAGGCCGCCAAAGGAGACGTCGCCCAGGTGATAGACGCGGTCGCCTTTGCCCACTTGCGCGTTCCAGCGTGTAATCATCGCGGCGTTCATTTCGGCGACGTTGCGGAAGGGGCGGTTGCAGTATTTGATGATGTTGTGGTGAAAAAAGTGGGTATCTGCTGTGAAATAAACCGCCATGTCAGGCTTCCGGTTGGTTGAACGCGCGGCATGATACCACCGCGATGCGCAGTCGGGATAAAGCCCCGACGGGCGGGGCTTTGGAGCGGGAAGAGCGGCTGGAACCGCTTGGGTCATTTACATAATGGCTTCGCCATTTTTTTAGAAAGCCCGGTCAGGCGGCGAAATGCCGTACAGGGCTTCGTCTATATCAGCGCAGCGGCGGGGCAAACATGATGCCGCCCTGGTTCCAGAGGCGGTTCAGGCCGCGTTCGATGTTGAGCGGCGAGTCTTTGCCGACGTTGCGGTCGTAGGCTTCGCCATAGTTGCCGACGTGTTTGATGATTTTCGCGCAGAAATCCGCGCCTACGCCCAGTTTGTCCGCACCGTTGGCTTCAAGGCCGAGCAGGCGGCGGATGTTCGGGTTCTCACTCTTTTTCATTTCTTCAAGGTTTGCCTTGGTGACGCCGTATTCTTCGGCATTGACCATGCAGAAATGTGTCCACGCGGCGAGGTCTTTGAAAGCGGGGTCTTCCTGGCGTACCAGCGGGCCAAGCGGCTCTTTGGAGATGACTTCCGGCAGGATGACGTGCTCGTCCGGTTTGGCAAGCAGTTTGCGCTGGACATAGAGGCCGGAAACGTCCGAAGAGTAGGCATCGCAGCGCCCCGCATCGTAGGCGGATTTTACTTCTTCGGATTTTTCAAAGATCACCGGCTTGTATTCCATGCCGTTGGATTTGAAATAGTCCGCCATGTTGGTTTCGGTGCTGGTACCGGTGTTGGTGCAGATAGACGCGCCGGAAAGGTCTTTGACGCTCTTGATGCCAAGGTCTTTGCGCACCATGAAACCCTGGCCGTCGTAGTAATTGACGCCGATGAAATCAAACGGCATATCAACGTCGCGCGAGGTCGTCCAGGTGGTAACGCGCGCCAGTACGTCAATTTCGCCGGATTGCAGCACGGTGAAGCGCTCTTTTGACGAGGTCGGGCGGAAGCTGACTTTTTCCGGGTCGTCAAAAATGGCGGATGCCAGCGCGCGGCAATAGTCCACGTCCAGCCCCGTCCAGCGGCCATTGTCGTCAGCGACGGAAAATCCGGCCAGTGCCTGGGTGACGCCGCAACGCAACTCGCCACGTTTTTTGATGTCATCCAGCGTGCCAGCCTGCGCAATCTGGGCGAGGGCGGCAAGGCCAAGAGCGGTACAAATCAGGGATTTTTTCATGAGATTCTCGCGGTTGGTGATGGGAAGGGGATTGTGCCACGGCGGACGGGGCGACGGGATAGCCGTTGGTTATAGCGCTATTCAGTCTTCGTCCGGCCACTCAATGTTCGCCAGCAATGGTGCCAGTTCGCCCGCCTGGTGCATTTCAGTGATGATGTCGCAGCCGCCAATCAGCTCGCCCTTGACCCACAACTGCGGGAACGTCGGCCAGTTGGCGTATTTCGGCAACTCGGCACGAATTTCTGGATCCTGCAAAATATTGACGTAAGCAAACGGCTCACCGACCTCTTTCAAACAGGCTACCGCCTTCGCCGAAAAACCGCACTGCGGGAAATCCGGCGTGCCTTTCATATAAAGGATGACCGGTGTGGATTCGAGCTGGTCTTTGATGCGTGCAATTACATCCATAAAAACTCCAAGGTTTCAGTTAAAAGGAAGGGGCAGCATCTTACCGAAGCACCTGGAAAAAGCCTAGCAGAAGGCGAATGGCTCGGAGTTGAGTGTAAAGGTAAAAAATATTATTAGTAAAAACAGGTGTTAATGAAGAAAGTTGGAAGATTTGAGGAAAAGGGGTTGCGTGGTGGATTGTTGAAGCTATAATGCGCGCCCTGCC
>NZ_DBHKZK010000048.1:0-4493 GCF_057314735.1 Cardiobacterium sp. | reverse complement strand
TTCTATATCAACTACGGATTTGTTTGAGGCAGCATACATTTTAGGACACCACCAATAAATGAAAAAGAATAAAACTTATAAAGTTGATTTTTATCGGATAATCCTTAAAGATGACAATAATGTCTCACATTCATTATTTAAAATTCTTACCAACAAGGAATATCAGGTTATTTCAATTGGGGATGATGAGTATAAAGTCACCATTAAAGACAAAAATGAAGATTTTTTAAAGGGTGAGATTCGGAAATACCGCAATCAAAATGATAAGCCTATCATTGTGCAGCGTGGAAATAATTCTCCTGATATTGACAGTTTGTTACCTTTAAATGCAGATGAGTTTTTGACTGATTGGAATCAGTTTATTTTAACCAAAAGGGATGTTCTTATTTATCAAGTAAATAAGAATGGAGCGTATATTAGTAAATTTATTGATTACTGGAAAAAAGCGCTTTCTTACCAATATAATTTAGATATTGTTAGGCTGATTAAAAAGGGGGCATTGCAAAAAATTCTTTCCGGAGTGTATGAGTATCGCCGGTATGAGATTAAAGTTTCCGTTCCTGAAAATCCCGAGTTTTATAATACTGAATATTTTGGTGATCTCCTAAGTGATGCGCTTATTTCACTCAAAAAGATGTCACCATCCTCACAGTCGGTAAAATTGAGTGTCTCGTCCGAGCATAAAAAATTGCCTTTGGAAAATATTTCAACCGTAGTTCAAGATCTACTCAAAAAATGGGGTAGTCGTACAGAAAAGGCTTACTTCCACAGCAAAGACCCTAATGGTTCGGTTGATCTTGTTGAGGATTTTTTAAGGAGTCAGTTTGACATAGCACCGGATGAAAATTTAGAGCATCTGCGTGCCGTAATTTTTGATAGACTGCTTGATGTCTACAATAGCAACAAAACTGATATTGATGAAGTTCTCTAGGATTTATGATTTTTTCCCGTGTTTGGCGGGTATAGTGGCATGGAGGTTGCACGATAAAGTGCATTCTTTTTACAGCGAACACGCGGATAAGGTTGGTTTATTACTCAACAATCTTGCGCAGTATGCCATTATGCTGTCGGGCTTTTTACTTGCCGTATTGACGATGATTTTAGCGATCAATACGCCATTGGCAAAACAATTGAATGCTTCTGGTCATCTTGTTAACTTAAAAAAACTTTTTTTATACTCCATCATTGTTTGGTTTTCCATATCAGTTCTTGCGTTGATAGCCATATTATGGCTTAGCATTTCTTGTATGATTGTTTTGGATTTTATTGTATTCCTTTTCCTATACGGCCTTTTGTTGCTGGCGATTTGTTTTTGGCAGTTTTCATTAGTGATAAAAATTACTTAATGATGGGTGTTATCTTTTTGGTTAGTGTCTGGATTCGGCTCTTATCCATAATACGATAATATCGGCAAGCGATAAGGGTGATAGCGTGATCATCCAGCGCATAAAGCTAGGCAGCGTGTTTTATTAATGCGGCGCGACCAATATTTGATGAGTGTGAATTTCAAGGGTTTAGTGTCGCGGTCAGTTTGATATCCAGCGCTTTCATGACTTTACTGATGGTGGCAAAGCGCGGGTCGCTGCCCGGGCGCAATGCCTTGTAAAGTGCTTCGCGGCTCATGCCGCTTTTTTGCGCGATTTCCGTCATGCCGCGCGCGCGGGCAATAATGCCCAGCGCATGCGCCAGTTCGGCCGGGTCTTCATCATCCAGCGCCAGTTGCAGATAGGCCGCGATGTCTTCCGCGTCGCGGAGTTGTTCGGCCATGTCGAAGGTGGGCAGGTCAGCGATACGGGTCATGTCAATCCTCCAAAGTTTGCACCATCCATCGTCATTTGCCGTAGTGATAGCGGCAGGAAATGATCGTCAGCGCGCGTTCGTCCACGGCGTAAACCAGGCGGTTGCTGTCATCAATGCGGCGCGACCAGAATCCTGCCAGATTGGCCTTGAGCGCTTCGGGTTTGCCGATGCCGGCAAAGGGTTCGCGCAGCGTTTCCTTGATGAGCAAATTAATGCGTTTCAGGGTCTTTTTGTCCTGTGCCTGCCAGTAAAGGTAATCCTGCCACGCCTCATCGGTGAAGGCGAGCAGGCGTTCAGTCATCGGCGAGTTCCTGCGGGGCGCTCTGGCCGTTTTGGTACTGGGCAATGGAGCGTTGCAGGTGCGCGGCGTTGGCGGGCGTTTTCAGCAGGTGCAGGGTTTCGGTCAGGCTGTTGTAGGTATCGAGCGACATAACGACGGCATCTTCGCCGTTGCGGCGGGTGATGAGAGTAATGTCGCGGTCGTTCGCCACCCGGTCAAGGACGTGTTTGAGGTTGCTGCGGGCGTCGCTGAAAGAGATGGTTTGCATGGCTGTTCCTGTACGGTATTTTGTACGAGTATAGTCGCGGGGCAGATGCCGCGCAAGGCGACTTACACTTCCATCTCCGCGCAACTGATTTGCACGGTGTAGCCGCCTTCGCCGAGGGTGTGCGTAATCTCTTTGATAAACCAACGGATTTCGTCAATCTGCGGCTTGAATCCCTCGACTTTTAGCGGCTGCTCGGCGAACAGTTCGGCGCGGCCAAACGCAAGGTTTAGCGAGAGGGCGCGGGTCTTGATGCGCTTCATTTCTGCCTCGGCGGCTTTCTTTGCTTCGGCTTCGCTGTGTTGTAGGTGGGGCAGCTATCACCGCCTGCTTCAGCTTTTTTTGCGCCATGCATCTAATGGCTATTGCTGCAAGTGGTCTGTAACGCCATTATGATTGATGTCGAAGTTACCTTGGGCAATACTGGCAAGAAAAGGATAAAAAGGTACGACAGTTACACCGGCAGCCCTACAGGCATTGGGAATTTTGATACGCTTTTTGATATTTGGATCGTAAGTTTCATGCGTGATGATCCCCATACCCTCTCTTTTTGCGAGAGCAACCAGCCAAGCATCTGCTTTGTTGCCTTGTGCAAACTCATTTTTCGCCGCATCGGTATATTGTGCTTCTCCTACTGACCACCCGATAATGTTTGCATATTCCAGCTGCGCTTGCAGTTCATCGAGGAAAAATCCTTGCGGCAATTGTGCTATCCATGCCGACAGGTCGTCTTTTTTATTGTTGATTTCTTTTTCTACGGCCTGAATGCTGTAAACAAGACCTTGATGATGCAGTTCAACAAGCAGTTTCCAGAAATTGGCGCAAAAACGGTGCCGGTATTCAAGATTGGCGGATTGGATGAAAATATTGCTGTCCAACAAATAGCGCATACGTCATCCTTTGGCCAGATAGGTCATGACGTTTTCCGGCCGGGTGTTCAGCAGCCGGGCGCCATCACGCAGGAGGATACGTCTCTCCAGTGCCGCGCGGGCAACAATATCGGTTAAACGTCGGCTGTTGCGCACCGGAAGGGTTTTGTAAAAATCGCCCCCTCCCGTTGTTCCTTTCTTCAGGGGAGGGAGCTTTTTTCTCTGCTGCCATTGTCGGAAAGTCTCGGCACTGATTTTATCTTGCTCCAGCGCCTTGATGGCGACGACATATTCACTGACGCGAAATTCTTTGGCCAATGCAGCGAGATTCACATCTAAAGTTTCACGCTCTTGCCAATTTTCAAGGAATTCCGCTTTGGGCAATAAAAATTCTGCGGCTGCCTGATTGCAAAATCTTTCAGTGCGGTTGTCACGCAATATGGTTGGTGCGGATACTGCGCTTTTCCCCAGCCATATATGCGCGGCTTCGTGCAATAGCGTAAACAATTGGGCGGCATGGGCATCATTAGTGTTGATGAATATTGCCGGTGTATAAGGGTCGGCTATGGCAAAACCGCGAAACATTTGTGGATCAAGCTTTCGCCGCGTAGCGTTTCCGACGATGCCATTTCTGAACACCAATATGCCCTGTTGTTCAAAAGCATGAACCAGATTACGCAGATATTCTTCTTTGCTGCCATTGCGAGCCACTCTCCCCAATGTGCCGCGAATATCGTTAACGACTGACTGAATGCTGTCTTGCAGATTGAATTTTCCCACAAAAGGCAATCTCTCCTTCTCGCCCATCTCTTGCAAGTAATCTGCATACCAGTCCAACTTGCGGTGAATGTCCGCCAATGTGTCGAAGAAATCCACATTCAACGGGACGGCATCATGTGCCGTACGGAAGTCCGGAAATTCCGCGCCACGAGAGGCATGCGGAAGATCCTGGAGGTAGAGAAAACCAAAAGGGATTTCCAGCAGGTTTGCCAGCTTTTCCGCCTGCTTTCGGGTCATGATTCCTTGGGCAAATTTGTCCGCCTTTTTTTCTGTCACACCTATCCGTTCTGCCAATGCAGGAACATTCATGCGCAAGCGTTCGGCTGCGCTGGTGATGGTATTTTCCGGTAAGCGAATTTCAAAACCCATGGTAGAAAAAGTTGGACTGCAACAATCCGTCTTATTGTAGCTTTTTTTCGTGCCAAAAATGACGGTGTCCTTCCGCTAGGGGCTGTTTACAATTCACTCATAGCGGTAACCAAACCATGATGCAGCCCAA
>NZ_DBHKZK010000047.1:0-46780 GCF_057314735.1 Cardiobacterium sp. | reverse complement strand
CGCTGAACGGCCAGGCGCAGCCGCTGGATGCGTTAGCCACACCGGACTTGCAACCGCGTCCGTTACTGGCAGCGGGCAATTCTTGATTGCAGCCGTTTGGTTAGCCATAAAAAAAGCCCCTGTTCGCAGGGGCTTTTTTTTTAACCGCAAAAACCTCATCACTCCACATATATTCACAAAAACCACAACAAAACCTTGCCATTTTCCACAAACAAGATTACATTGACCCCAGCGGACAGCAGCCGCTGCTGCCTTCAACACGAGGGGTAATCACATGAACACCGCCATATGCCGCTGGTTCAATCTGGATCACATCCTCTCTGCCGCCTTTCCGTAGCGTTTCCCGGCTTCGCCCGCATTCCGGCGCGTCCGCGCCATTTGTCCACATTTTCAAGAGGAAACCGTCATGGAAAACTTCACCCACATTCCCGAACCCTTCCGCATCCGCGTTATTGAGCCCGTAAAACGCACCACGCGCGAGCACCGCGAAAAAGCCATTCTCAAAGCGGGCATGAACCCGTTTTTGCTCGACAGCGAAGACGTCTTCATTGACCTTTTGACCGACAGCGGCACCGGCGCGGTCACGCAGGATATGCAGGCGGCGATGCTGCGCGGCGACGAAGCCTACAGCGGCAGCCGCAGTTATTACGCACTCGCCAACGCGGTCAAGGAAATTTTCGGCTATCAATACACCATCCCGACCCACCAGGGGCGCGGTGCCGAGCAAATTTATATTCCGGTGCTGATTAAAAAACGCGAGCAGGAAAAAGGCCTTGACCGCAGCAAAATGGTTGCCTTCTCCAATTATTTCTTCGATACCACCCAGGGCCATTCACAAATCAATGGCTGCACGGTGCGCAATACTTATACCAAGGAAGCCTTTGATACCGGCATCAAATACGATTTCAAGGGCAATTTTGATTTGGAGAAACTGGAAGCGGGCATTCAGGAAGTGGGTGCGGCAAATGTTCCTTATATTGTCTGCACGATTACTTGTAATTCCGCTGGTGGCCAGCCGGTATCCATTGCCAATTTGCGCGGGATGTATGCCATCGCGCAGAAATACGAGATTCCGGTGGTGATGGATTCCGCACGCTTTGCCGAGAATGCCTATTTCATTCAGCAACGCGAGCCGGGTTATCAAGACAAATCCATTGAAGAAATTACCCGCGAAAGCTATCAATACGCCGATATTCTCGCCATGTCGGCAAAGAAAGACGCGATGGTGCCGATGGGCGGTCTGCTTTGCGTCAAGGAAGAGCGCTATTTCGATGTTTATACCGAATGCCGCACCCTGTGCGTGGTGCAGGAAGGCTTCCCGACCTATGGCGGTTTGGAAGGCGGCGCGATGGAGCGGCTCGCGGTCGGCCTGCGTGACGGAATGCGGCAAGACTGGCTCGCCTACCGCATCGGCCAGGTGCAATATTTGGTGGACCGCCTTGAATCCATTGGCGTTATCTGCCAGCAACCGGGCGGGCACGCCGCATTCGTTGATGCCGGTAAATTATTGCCGCACATCCCGGCGGAGCAATTCCCGGCGCAAGCGCTCGCCTGCGAACTCTACAAGGTCGCCGGCATCCGCGCGGTGGAAATCGGTTCATTCCTGCAAGGGCGCGACCCGAAAACCGGCAAACAATTACCCTGCCCGGCGGAATTGTTGCGCCTGACCATTCCGCGCGCGACTTACACCCAGTCGCACATGGATTTCATCGTCGAAGCCTTCAAACAGGTCAAGGCGAATGCGCCGAAAATCAAGGGGCTGACATTCACTTATGAACCCAAAGTCTTGCGCCACTTCACCGCACTGCTAAAAGAAGTGGATTGACCGGAAAAGCGGCGGGGCGCGATAATCCATCGCGCCCCTTTTTCATTCAAACAGGATAAAACCATGAACGACAAACAACCTTCCGTCTTTGGCGGTGCCTGCATTATCGCCAGCGTCTGCGTCGGCGCGGGAATGCTCGGTTTGCCAAGCGCCGGTGCGGGCGCGTGGACATTGTGGACGTGTCTTGCCATGCTGGTCACGATGATGGTCATGACCCTTTCCGGCTGGATGCTGCTTGAAGCCTACAAACGCTATGACATCCGCGTTTCCTTCGATACCGTCACCCACGATATGTTTGGCAGCGGCGCCAATACCATCAACAATATCGCCGTTTATTTCGTCGGCGGCATCCTTCTTTATGCTTACATTACAACGGCAGGCATGATTTTGCCGCCGCTGATTGGGCTGAACAGCAAATTGTCTTCTATTCTGTTTGTCATTGTCTTCGGCGCATTCGTCTGGCATTCCACCCGCGCGGTCGATCGTATTTCCGTAGTGCTGATTATTTTTATGGTGTTGAGTTTTATCTTCAGCATTTTTGGATTGGCGAAGAATATTAACCTGCCGATGCTGTTTGATAGCGGTAGCAAGCATCCTTCCTATGCCCCGTATGCGCTGGCGATGTTTCCGGTGGCACTCGCTTCCTTTGGCTATCACCATTCCGCCGCTTCCATGCGCGCCTATTACGGCGAAGAGCGCAAGGCCTCACGCGCCATTCTCGGCGGTACGCTGATTACCCTCGCGTTCTATGTCGTCTGGATTGTCAGCATATTCGGCAACCTGCCGCGCGAACAATTCGCGCCAGTAATTAAAGCAGGCGGCGATTTGGATGTCTTGCTCCCCGCGCTCAGCAGCGTCATCCATTCCGAAAACGTCAATCACGCCATCCGCGCCTTTGCGATGGCGGCGATTCTCTCCTCATTCATCGGTGTTGGTCTCGGCGTCTTCGATTTTCTCGCCGACTTCTTCAAATTCAAAAACGACGCCGCCGGGCGGACAAAATCCTGGCTCGCCACCTTCCTGCCGCCGCTGGTGCTGTCGCTCGCCTTCCCCACCGGCTTCCTTATCGCCATCGGCTACGCGGGCGCGGTGGCGACCATCTGGACGTGCATCATGCCCGCGCTCCTCGTGCGCGAATCCCGCCGCCGTGGGCACGAAGGCTTCACCACGCCGGGTGGGATGTTCATGGTGTGGTTCGTTTTCTGCTTTGGCATCGCCGTCGCCGTGCTGCACATCCTGAACATGATGGGCAAACTGCCGGTTTATACCGGCTGAAGGTACGTCCTGACAGCAAAAAGGCGGCAAATGCCGCCTTTTTGCTGTTCTGTTCACGCCTTGATGTTCTCCGCCACCCATAGCGACAAATCCTGCTTGTTTAGCGCGGCTGCCATCAGGTTGGGGAAGTGGTCGGGGGTGCAGGCAAACGCCGGGACGCCAAGGCTGGCGAGGTATTCGGCGTGCGATTTGTCGTAAAACGGCGCGCCGTCGTCGTTGAGCGCCAGCAGCACGATGAATTGCACGCCGCTGGCGACGAGTTCGGCCATGCGCTGCCGCATCCGCTGCGCGTTGCCGCCTTCTTCGAGGTCGGTGACGAGGACGAGGGTGGTGTCCGCCGGGCGGGTAATCAGGCTTTGGCAGTAGGCGAGCGCGCGGTCGATGTCGGTGCCGCCGCCCAGTTGCACGCCAAAGAGCAGCTCCACCGGGTCGCTGATTTGTTCGCTCAAATCTACAACTGATGTATCAAAGACGACCATCCGCGTTTGCAGGGTGGGCAGGCTGGCAAGCACCGCGCCGAAGATGCCGGAGTAGATGACCGATGTCCCCATCGAGCCGCTCTGGTCGAGGCAGAGGATGAGGTCGCGCACCGCCCGCTTGCGTTTGCGCCCGTAGCCGATGCGCACTTCGGGGATGATGCTTTGGTATTCCGGCTGGTAATTCTTCAGGTTTTTCTGGATGGTGCGGTGCCAGTCGATTTCGTTGTGGCGCGGGTTGCGGGTGCGGATGGATCGGTTGAGCGCGCCCTGTACCGCCTGCTGCGTTGGCGTTTGCAGTTTTTGCATCAGTTCGTCCACCACTTTCTGCACGATTTGCCGGGCGAGCGCCTTGTTTTTTTCCGGGATGACCCGGCTCAGGCTCATCAGGGTGGCGACGAGGTGGACGTCCGGGGTGATGTTTTCCAGCATTTCTTTTTCGGTGAGCAGCGCGGTAAGGTTGAGCCGCTCCACCGCGTCTTTCTGCATGATTTGCACGACGGACTGCGGGAAGTATTCGCGGATGTCGCCCAGCCAGGCGCTGACTTTTGGCGCGGATGCGCCGAGGCCGCCACGGCGGCTGCCGCCTTCGCCGGGGTTGTCGTAGAGGGCGGCGAGCGCCTTGTCCATGCGGATTTCGGCGGCGTCCAGCCCGCCTCCGCAGCTTGTTTCGGCATCATTGCCGAGGATGAGGCGCCAGCGGTTGAGGTATTCGGTTGGGGTCATGGGGATTCCAGTCAAATGGGCATCTGCAAATTCTGCGGCATTTCCCGCGCGCCGTCCATGCTTGACCGCAGCGGGCGTATCTGCGACATTCCGTGGCCACGCCCTTCATCGCCCAACCCCATGCGCATCCACACCATCCGCCTTGCCAACCTCAACGCCCTTGCCGGCGAATGGGAAATCGACCTTGACCATCCCGCCTACGCCGACAACATCTACGCCCTGACCGGCCCGACCGGCGCGGGCAAAACCACCATACTGGACGCCATCAGCCTCGCCCTCTACGGCCGCACGCCCCGGCTGGAGCGCATCGGCAAGGCGGGCAACGAAACCATGAGCCGCCACAGCGGCCATTGCCACGCCGAAATCACCTTCAGCACCCGCGCCGGGCGCTACCGCAGCCACTGGAGCCAGCACCGCGCGCGGCGCAAGGCGGGCGGCGAACTGCAAAACCCCAAACACGAACTGGCCGACGCTGCGAGCGGCGAAATCCTCGCCACCGGGCTGAAAGACACCGCCGCCGCCATCGAAAAACTCACCGGGATGGACTACCAGCGCTTCACCCGCGCCATGCTGCTGGCGCAGGGCGACTTCGCCGCCTTCCTCCGCGCCGCGCCGGACGAACGCGCGCCGCTGCTCGAACAAATCACCGGAACCGCCATCTACAGCCGCATCTCCATCGCCGTCCACGACCGCCTGCGCGCCGCCCAGGAACAAGAACGCGCGCTCGCCCTCGACGCCGCAGGCATCACCCCGCTTGACGCCGACACCCTCGCCGCACTCACCGCCGACACCGCCGCGCTGCAAGAACAACTCACCGCCCTCGAAACCCGCCAACAGCAAACCGCCGCCGCCCTCACCCGCGCCCAACAGCGCAGCGAATTACACGCCGAACGCGACCGCCTCGCCGACGAGCAGACCGCGCACGAAGCCGCCCTTGCCCGCTTCGCACCGGAGCGCGCGCGCCTCGCCCGCGCACAACAGGCCGCGCTGCTTGATGCCGACTACGCCCGCCTCGACACCCTGCGCCGTGCGCAACAACAAGACCGCGCCGCCCTCGCCGCGCTTGACGAAAAAGCGCCCGCGCTTGCCGCCGCACGGGAAAGCGCCCAACAACAGCACGCCGCCGCCCGCGCCCGCGTTGCCGCCGAAAAACAGCGCCTCGCCGCCGCCCAACCCGCCTGGCAACAAACCCGCGCCCACGACCACACCCTGCGCCACCAGCGCGAACAACTCACCATTCTCGAACAACACGCCGCCGCCCACGCCGCCGCGCAAAGCGCGCGGCAAAAAGCCGAAACCGCCGCCGCTGCCGCACAACAAAAAGCCGAAAACGCCGCCACCGCCTGCGCCCAGGCCGAAAGCGTGCTGGCTGCCCACCTCGCAGGCCGCCTGCTGCGCGAATACCGCGCCGAAAAAGACAGCATCCTGCGCGAACTCGCCTACCACCAGCGCATTGCCGACCTCGAACAACAACGCGCGCAACTGCACGACGGCGAACCCTGCCCGCTCTGCGGCGCGACTGACCACCCCTACGCCCAGGCGCTGCCCGCCCGCCCCGACGACCTCAACGCTCGTCTCGCCGCGCTGGAGACCTACCTCAAACAGGCTGAACAACTCGAAACCGCATACACCAACGCCCAAACCGCCCTTACCGCCGCGCGCGACGCCCAAACCCGGCTGGACGCCGCCGCCGCCCTTGCCGCCGAAAAAGCGCGCAACACCGCCGCCTACGCCGCACAACTTGCCGCGCTACAACAAACCCACGCGCAAACCCTCGCCGCCCGCCGCGCCATCCTCGGCGAGCGCGACCCCGACAGCGAAGAAGCCGCCCAACAGCGCACCATCGCCGCCGCCGAAACCGCTGCCGAACACGCCCGCAGCGCGCTGCAACAGGCCGAAAACCGCGTGGCTGCCAACCAGCAACAACGCGAACAACTGCGCCGCCGCCTCACCGACCAACAAACCGCGCTCGACCGGGAAGAACAACACTTCGTCGCCGCGCGCACCGCCGCTGCCTTCCCTACAGAAAATGAATGGCAAGCTGCGCGCCTGCCCGCCGCCGCCCGCGAAGCCCTTGCCCGCGAAGCCGCCGCGCTTGACCAGCAAACCCTCACCCTGCACACCCGCCAACAAGACTGCGCCGCCCGCCTTGCCGCCCTCACCGCCCAAAGCGCGGACGACCCCGACGCCGCCACCCTGCAAGCACGACAACAAGCCGACAACCACACCCGGCAACAACAACAGCAAGCCCTCGCCGAGAAGCGCCACCGCATCACCGAACACGAACGCGCCGTTACCCGCCTCGCCGTCCGGCAAAATGCGCTGGCCAAACAACAACAAGAAACCCGCCGCTGGCAGGATTTACACGCCCTCATCGGCGCGGCGGACGGCAAAAAATACCGCAACTACGCGCAAAGCCTGACCTTCGCCAGCGTCATCGCCCACGCCAACCGCCAACTGGCGCAATTAAGCGACCGCTACCTGCTCACCGCCGACCCGGCGCGGCCACTCGAAGCCAACATCATCGACAACTACCAGGGCGGCGAAATCCGCAGCGCGAAAAACCTCTCCGGCGGCGAGAGCTTCATCGTCAGCCTGGCGCTGGCGCTCGGCCTCGCACAAATGAGCGGCGAAACCATGCAGGTGGACTCCCTCTTTCTTGACGAAGGCTTCGGCACGCTGGACGAAGAAACGCTGGACAGCGCACTGGAAACACTCGCCCAACTGCGCACCCACGGCAAACACATCGGCATCATCTCGCACGTCGCAGCCCTCACCGAACGCATCGCCACCCGCATCACCGTCACCCCGCAGCCCGGCGGTACCAGCACCATTCGCGGCCCCGGCTGCAGGCGCATTCAATGACGTATTAGGACAATCAATCGGTTGGGTTAGATGAAGCTGACTGGAACAGCTTGAAGAGAGCCAACAAAAACCTGTTCCCCGTGGAGTAACGTAGGGTGGGTCTTGACCCACCACCACGAAACTTCTGGCTTTCACGGTGGGGCAAGCCCCACCCTACAGCCAAAGCAAATGGCGCAGCCATTCTCCCTAATCTCGCTGCGCGCGCTGTCCCAGTCCCAGAGGATGAGGGGCTTATCCGCCGAATTGCAAACACCCCCTAACCCAACCTACGGCAGTAATGCGGCGAAGCGGCATTTTTGCCGGTAATGTCCGGCGATGATGCGGGTGGTTTCGTGTTTGGGGTTGTCTTCCGGGATGAGGCGCAGGCGGTTTTCAATCAGCGCGGTGATGGTGTCGCTGACGGGCAGGCTGGCGGCGACGCGCTCGTATTCGTCGTGCTGGAAGTAGTGTTTGTTTTTCAGGTAGTGGTTGCAGACGAGCAGGCCGTAGCGTTCGCCCCAGTCTTCGTGGGTGTTGTCGCGCCAGGCGCCGTCGTAGGGGTTGTGGCGCAAGAGGGCGAGCAGGCGTTGTGCGGTGGTTTTGTCGGCAAGCAGGGTTTCGCGGTCGGCGCCGTCAAGGGCGAGGAAGGTTTCGAGGTTGAGGCGGGCAGCGGCGGTGTCGGGGTTTTCGCTCATGACCGCAGGCAATAGCGCCAGGGTAAAGCGACGGTCGCGCAGGGTGTGTACCCAGCCGATGCACAGGTTCAGCGGGGCAATGGGCGGGTGCGCGGCGAGGCGGGCGGCGGCTTCGTCTGCGTCGCAGCCGAAGTATTCTGCCCAGGCGGCGAGCGGCAGGCGGAGGATGATTTGCCGCCGTTGCCAGGCGGCGTCGCTTTCGCCCTTGAGCGGGCTGATTTCTTCAATGCCCGCCGCTTTCAGCTCCGGCGTGTAGGGCGCATCAAGATATTGCCACGGGCTGTCGCCGCCGGTGAGTTTGTGCAGGATTTTTTTGAGGCCGCCGTTTTCCGGCCGCCGCCAGGCGAGGCGTTCGCGCAGCCAGGCGAGGTGTTGCCGCGTCTGGTCGCTCCCCGGCAGGCGCATCAACAGCTCGCGCGCGCTTTCTTTGACACCTTTGCTGCGGTCTTTCAGCGCGGCGGTGAGGAAGGGCTGGTCGGCGTCGCCGAGGTTTGCGCCGAGGATTTCGATGTAGTCCTGGCGGTGGTTGGCAGGCGCGCTGCCCCAGATGGCGGCGAGTTGTTCGCGCGCGGCGTCGGGGTCGTCGCGGCGCAGGCGGGCGAGGTGTGCCTTGCGCGCGGCAAACGGCAGCAGTTGCCAGTCTTCTTCGTGTTCTGCGTAATCCGCGCCGTCTTCGTCTTTGCGCGGGCGGATGCCTGCGGCGGCGAAGAGCCAGCGGCCACGCGCGCCGAGCAGGGTTTCGGGGATGTCGGCGGGGTGGTTCTGGCTGTGGCGGGCGGCTTCCGGCAACAGCGCCGTCGGCAAGGTGAGGCCGCGTTCTTCCAGGCGGGCGACGGCGTAGCGCAGCAGGTGGCGGTGTTTTTGCGCGAACCAGTCGGCGAGGATGGCGGCGGCTTCCGGCGGCAGGGTTTCTTCGGCGGCGGGCGCGGGCGGCACGGCTTGCCAGCCGTCGGCGGATTGTGCGGGTGTTTGCCCGCCGTAGGTGTAAGCGAAGGCGAGGGCGGCGTAGCGGTAGTGGCGGCGTTCGCTGTCGTCGTCGGCAAGCGCTGCCCAAGCGGTTTGCAGGGCGGCGGGGGTGGTGGCGTCGGGACGCCAAGGCTGTTTGCCGGTGCCGAGCAGGGCGGTGTTGATGAGGGTGGTGAGCATGGTGTTGAGTGGGCTGGTTTTAATGGCTGTTTTGCGGTGGGGCAAGCCCCACCCTATAGCGCTAATAGACATTCAGCTTCCCGGCGCTGTCGCTGAAGGAGAGCAGGCGCAGCGCGCGCGTGTCGTATTCGTATAAGAGGAAGGCGCTGAAGGCTTCGCCGCCCGTGGCGACGAGCAGGCGCAGGCGCTGGTTTTCGTCAAGCTCAAGCGGCAATAGTTGTCCGCCGGCGTCGGTGAGCGCGAGTTGTTCGCCACGCCGGGCAAGGCGGACGTTATCAACGCGCAGCGGGTAGCGGTCATGCAGCGGGTTTTCTGCGTAGGTTTGCTGCACGCCGGCAAGCGCTTGGGCAATGCTGCTTGCGCCAGATGGCAACGGCGGCGGCGCGCTCGCGAGTTCCCAGTTTTTCGGCAGGGCGCGCAGGCTGGCGATGCCGGGGTAGTAGCAGAGTTCGCCCGCATAGACGCCACCGTGCAGGATGCTTGGCAGGCTGGCGGGCGCGCCGCGGATGTTGAAATCGAGCTGGTAGGCGTAGCGACCGCTGGCGGCGTCGTAGAGCCAGTAGGTGTAGGCTTCGCCACGGTCGATTTCGCTGACGATGGTGCCGATATGCCACCACAGGCCGCTGATGCCCGGCTCCGCCAACACTGTCTCTTTGGCGACGGGAAAGCCGAGGCGACCGAGGGTTTCGGCTTGCACTTCCGGCGGCAACTCTACCAGGCGGGCGAAGTTTTCCGCGAGCAGGTTCAGGCGGCTCAAGCGGTAAAAGAGGCGCTCGCCTGCATCCGCGGGCAGTTCGGCGATGTTTTGCAGTTCGCCGGCAACGCCGCTTAGTTGCGCGTCAATCATCCGCTTTGCCATGTCGCGGCAGCGTTCGCGCAAGTTGCCACGCAGGGCAACGAGGCCGCTGCGCAGGATGTCATCCAGCCAAAGGCGCAGGTCGGCCAAGCCGTCGCCGGCTTTTTTCTGCCGTGCGGCGAGGCGTTTTTGTTGCGCTGCCGGGTCAGCGGGCGCCGCCGGTTTGTCCGCTTTAGCGGCTTTCGCCGCTTTCGCTTCTTTTTTCTCGCTGCGCTTTTCCAGCCAACTCGCCAACCAGTCGGGCGCTTCGGTGGTGCTGAAGCGGTCGGCGTGGCGCGCGTAGAGCAGCATCAGCGCGAGGGCGTGTTTACAGGGAATTTTGCGGCTGGGACAAGAGCATTTGTAGGCAGGCTCACTCATATCGACCGCGGTTTGGTAGGGGTTTTTGCCGCTGCCCTGGCAATGTCCCCACAGGGCGCGATCGTTGTGGTGCAGGAGCGGCCATTTGTCGGGGCGGACGAGGCTGCTGGCGGCTTTGTTGGAGGCATCGTCGGGGGCGAGGCGGGCGATTTGTTCGGGGGTAAGCGGCGTCATGGCGGCAATGGGCGGGGGTGTGCGGTGATTTTATAGGGTTTTCGGTGGCTACGGGGTGAGGGGCGGTTTTCCGTCCTCGGTTTTGTGATGGTGTGGAGGCGGAGCGACACGCGCGGGCGGGTTTTCAGGAAAAGAGTTTGCGCACTTCGTCGAGGTCGAAGGTCTTTTTTTCGTCGTCCACGCTGATGATGCTCTCCGCGATGTGGCGTTTTTTGTCTTGCAGCGCGAGGATTTTTTCTTCGATGCTGTTTTTGCAGATGAGGCGGTACGCCATGACGTGTTTGTTCTGGCCGATGCGGTGGCTGCGGTCTATCGCCTGGTTTTCCACCGCCGGGTTCCACCACGGGTCCACGATGAAGACGTAGTCGGCTTCGGTCAGGTTCAGTCCGGTGCCGCCCGCCTTGGTGCTGATGAGGAAGACGCGCACGGCGTCGTTTTGCTGGAAGTTTTCGACTTTGCTTTTGCGGTCGCGGGTTTGGCCGTCAAGGTATTCGCAGGGGATGTTTTCGGCTTCCAGCCGCGCCTGGATGAGGCCGAGCATTTTGGTGAAGCTGGAGAAGACGAGGATTTTGTGCGCGCCGGTTTTTTCTTTGATGTTTTCCAGGAGCAGGTCGAGTTTGATGGAGTCGTCGCCGTAGTCTTCGCGGTCGGCGAGCAGCGCCGGGCTGTTGCAGATTTGTCGCAGTTTGAGCAGGCCTTCGAGGATGTGCAGTTGGCTTTTTTCGATGCCGTCGGCGGCGATTTTGTTGAGCAGTTGTTCGCGGTAGCGGTTTTTGGTCGCCTCGTACAGTTTGCGTTGCGCCGCGCCCATGTCGCAGTAGAGTACGCTTTCGGTTTTCGGCGGCAGTTCGGTCGCCACTTGTTCTTTGCTGCGGCGCAGGATGAAGGGGTGGATGAGTTTGGCGAGCAGCGCCGCGCTGTCGTGGTCTTTGTGTTTGTCAATGGCGTTGGCGAAGGTGTTTTTGTAGTGGGTGGTGTTGCCGAGCAGGCCGGGGTTCAAAAAGTTCATTTGCGCGTAGAGGTCGAAGGTGTTGTTCTCTATCGGCGTGCCGGAGAGGCAGAGGCGGTTGTCGGCCTTGATGAGGCGCACCGCTTTGTAGCGCTGCGATTGGGGGTTTTTGATGTTTTGGCTTTCGTCGAGGATGGCGTAGTGGAAGGGGATGTGTTGCAGGGTTTCGATGTCGCGCACCAGGGTGCCGTAGGTGGTGAGGATGATGTCGTATGCGGCGAGGTGGGCGGCGTCGGTATTGCGCTCGCTCCCGGTCAGGGCATAGAGGCGCAGGTCGGGGGTGAATTTTTCAACTTCTGCCTGCCAGTTGTAGATGAGTGAGGTCGGCGCGACGATGAGGCTGGGTTTGTTGTTTTCGCCCCGGTCTTTGAGGTGCTGGAGGAAGGCCAGGGTTTGCAGGGTTTTGCCGAGGCCCATGTCGTCGGCAAGGCAGCCGCCGAGGCGGTTTTCATGGAGGAAGGCGAGCCAGTTGAGGCCGTGCTGCTGGTAAGGGCGCAGGGTGGCGCGCAGGGCAGGGGAGGGCGCGACCGGCGGTTGTTCGGCGAGGTGTTGCAGGCGGTGATGGCGCGCTTGCAGTTCGAGCAGGTAGTCGGGTTTTTCTTCGAGGTTTTGTAGCAGGTCGTCAATGATGCCGAGCTGGTAGGGCGAGAAGCGGATGTGGTCTTTTTTGACGTCGCCGGTTTTCAGCCAGGGGGTGATTTTGTCCAGCCAGGCTTGCGGCAGGATGCCGATGGTGCCGTCGCCGAGGGTGATGTAGTTTTGTTTTTTGAGGACGGCTTTTTGCAGCTCTTTCAGGCTGACGTGCTGGTCGCCGAAGCGGATGGTCAGTTCGAGGTCAAACCAGTCGATGCCGCTGCTGGTGCGGCTGCTGATGGTTGGGCGGTTGAGGTTGTATTGCCAGTTTTTGAGGTTTTTCAGGCCGAGCAGTTCGATGTCGGCGTCATGCAGGGTGTCGGCGGCGTTGAGCAGCCAGTCGTTTTTGATGAGTTCGGCGGCCGCGAGTTGGTAGGGGGCGCCGTGGGCAAAGGCGGGGTGCAGATCGCGCAGGGTGTCGAGCAGCCGGGTTTCGAGGGCGGTGTCGCGCGGTAGTTGGTGGTAGTCGCCGTCGGCGGTGGTTTGCAGGCGCAGTTCCTGGCTTGCCGGGTCGATGAGGCGTTCCGGGTATTCAACCTGCGGGCGGAAGGTGATGATGCCGTCGGCTTCGTCGAGGTAGAGCTGGGCGCGCGGCGCGGGGGCGTCGGCAGCGGCGGGCGCGGGTTTGATGAGTTTGCTTTTGATGCGGTGGCGCTGGCTGAGCGGGGCGAGGGTTTGGCGGCGGAAGGTGTCGGCGTCGCGCGTGGCGAGTTTGCTCTGCGGGTGGGTATGGAACCAGGTGATGTCGTTCGCGGTTTGCGGGTCGGCGGTGGGGTAGAGGGTGTTCTGGTAGTCGATGAAGAGCGGGTTGATGCGCAGTTGTTTGTTGGTCAGCGCGTAGTCGCGGTCGCCGAGGCGCAGTCGCGCTTTGAGCTGGTAGAGGTTGTCGTCGCGGCCGAGGTCAAGCTCAAGGCCGACGCGGTCGGTGGTGTTGAGGGTGACGGGGGTGAGGTGGCCGCGCACGTAGGTTTCTTCGATGTTGTGTGCGTAAACGGGGCAGGTGATGTGGCGGCAGAGGTCGGCAAATTCGCGCACGGCGGCAACGAGGGCTTCTGCGTTTTTGGATGCACTGCGGAGGTTTTTGGCGATGCGGCCGGTGGTGTAGTAGAGGGCGAGGACTTCGCTGCCGTGCCGGCCATCGAGGATGCGGCTGTCGAGGTCGTAGGCGTCCAGTGTTTTGATGCGGGTGGCGAGTTCGGTGCGGGTTTTGTCGTATTTGCCTTCGAGTACGGAAAATCCGGTGAACCGCCCGCCCTGGTATTCGAGGCACAGCGCGTGGCCGTAGTCATGCACCGCGTGCGGCAGGTCATCGGGCAGGAGGATTTGTTCAAAGATGTCGCGCGGCACGAGTTGCGGGTCGCGCGGGGCCACGCGCAGTCCCTGGTCGGTGATGTCCACCGCGATCAGTTTGCGGTCGTCGGGGTTGTCCGGGTCAAGGCCGTATTCGTGCATGGTTGCGTCGATGTGGCGCTGC
Source organism: Cardiobacterium sp. (assembly GCF_057314735.1). NCBI lineage: Bacteria > Pseudomonadati > Pseudomonadota > Gammaproteobacteria > Cardiobacteriales > Cardiobacteriaceae > Cardiobacterium > Cardiobacterium sp. The sequence continues at coordinate 33,287 of NZ_DBHKZK010000047.1, read as the reverse complement.
GGGTAGTCATCGGCGAAGTAGTCGCGACCAAAGGCGCCGATGAGGCGTTCCAGCGCGGACAGTACGTGATGGCAATAGTCGCCCCATTCCTGGATGCGGCAGTTGCAACTGAGGCTCAGGGTGTTGTCGGTGCGGCGGTATTCGAGTTTTTGTTCGCAGCGGACGCCCCAGTCGTCGAAGCGGGTGATGATGCTGTCGCGGCTGCGTTTGTTGATGCTGACTTCGTTGCCATTGGCGTAGCGGGTATGGGCGCCGCGCCGCTCCAGGTCATGCGCGATGGCGGTGGCGTTGATGGTGCGGTCGGGATTTAAGGTGTAGCGCAGCGGTGCCAGCGTTTTGGCGGATTTCGCTGTTTTGCTGGCTTTGGCGGGTTTTGTCGCTGTGGCGGGCGGTGGCGCGGGGGTGTCCTGCTCGCGCAGGTAGCGGGCGAAGGCGCGCAGGGCGGCGACGCTGTGTTTGCAGATGCCTTCGTGGTCGTAGGGGCAACTGCATTCGGTTTTGAGGGTTTTGCTGTAGTGGATGGCGACGGTGTAGCTGGTGCGCTTGCCGACGCAGCGGTAGATGGCGCCGTAGGGGGAAACGGCGTCCAGTCTGGCCTGGTATTCGTCGGCGCGGGCGATGCTGGCCGGGATGGCGTGGCTGCGGATGTATTGTTCGATGGTGTCGGGGGTGGGGAGCATGGCGGGTCAGTAGTCGCAGGGGTATTCGTTTTTGAGGGATTCGGCTTTGGCGAGTACGGCTTCGCGCATTTCGCTCTGGTAGGCGGCGAGGCGGTCGCGCAGGGTGTCGTCGCCCGAGCCGAGGATACGCAGCGCGAGCAGGGCGGCGTTTTTCGCACCATCCAGCGCCACGGTGGCGACGGGGACGCCGGCGGGCATTTGCAGGATGGAGAGGACGCTGTCCCAGCCGTCGATGGAGTTGCTGGAGTGGATGGGGACGCCGATGACCGGCAGCGGCGTGACGGCGGCAATCATTCCCGGCAGGTGGGCGGCGCCGCCAGCACCGGCGATGATGACGCGCAGGCCGCGTGCGGCGGCGGTTTTGCCGTAGTCCAAGAGGCGTTCCGGGGTGCGGTGGGCGGAGACGATGGTGACTTCGTGCGGGACGTGGAATTGGGCGCAGGTTTGCGCGGCGTCGCGCATGATGCGCAGGTCGCTGTCGCTGCCCATGATGATGCCGATTTTGTGCATGGTGTTGTGTTGGGTTGGTTAGAGGTTGGCGTTTACATACGCTTGAGCGCTCAAGGTGTATGTAAATGGTGGGGATTGTCTGATTCGGTAGCGGGGGTTGCGGACGGTTACGGCTTCGCCTGACCTCCCCTCTGTGTTAAAAAAATAACCGCCATACTCAGTGCAAGACCCAATGGCATAAAAATGTAGTCTGTCCATGTAAACGGCTCGCCAAAATAGAAAAATACGGCGGGCATGGAAAAGAACAGGTAGCAAAAGTTAAAGGTAAATTGTTGTTGTACTGTCCATTTGGGCGGCAAACTGTTGATTGCCCAAAAGCCTGCCATCAAGGCAGCGGCAACATAGCTGCGTGGCGTTATTGGGTCGCCGCGTAGTACATAGCTCAACATAACCCCACCAAACAGAATCAGCGTGCCCAATAGCCATTTGGTGATTTTCCAGAGTTTGTTCATGGTGCGTCCTTTTTTACTTGATGGCGTTTTCAGGCTGCCTCTATACGCATCGCCCCAGGGGGTGAGAGCAGCAAACGTGAAAAATGGGTTTTTGATTCATCAACATTATGGATTACCCCCACCCCGTCCCTCCCCCGCTGCGGACGCTGGCGCGTCCTGCAGGGGAGGGGGTATTCTTGGGCTATTTCTGTTTTATTCCACTATAAATGGTTTGGGTTGTGCAGTCGCTAGGCGCTGTTTGCAATTCATTTTGGATGCGGTCGCTACGCGGTTTTTTACACCCCCTCCCTGACCCTCCCCCGCTTCGCAGGGGAGGGGGATTCAAATTGCAAACACGCTCTAGCGCGGGTGGTTTGCTGCCCCCACAGGGGGAGGGGCAGAACGGTGGGGGAATTTTTTAGCGGCTCACCACCCGCACCGCTTTGCGGATTTGGTCGATTTTGGCTTTCAGCGCCGGTTCGTGGTCGGCAAGGACGGTGATGTGTCCCATTTTGCGACCGGGGCGGGTTTCGGCCTTGCCGTACCAGTGGATGTAGGTTTCGTCCAGCACCAGTACCGCGTCAAGGCCTTCGAGCAGTGCAGGGCCGCTGTGGCCGTAGGCGCCGATGAGGTTGATCATCGCCGCCGGGCGGTATTGTTGTACCGAGGCGAGCGGCATTCCGGCGAGCAGGCGCCACATTTGTTCGTACTGGGAGTTGGCGCAGGCTTCGATGGTGAGATGGCCGCTGTTGTGCACGCGCGGCGCGGTTTCGTTAATCCACAGCTCGCCGTCTTTGGTGACGAACATTTCCACCGCATAGAGGCCGGGCGCGTCGAAGGCCTGTACCAGCCGCTGTGCCAGTTGTTGTGCCTGTTCGCGCACTTTGGCGCTGAGGAAGGACGGCATTTGTACGTAATCGACGAGGTTCAATACGTTGTCAAAGACCATTTCGGCGACGGGGTAGGCGACGGTGTTGCCCGCGCCGTCGGCGGCAACGATGACCGCGATTTCGTGCGCAATCGGGCAGAGCGCTTCGATCACTGACGGCGTGTCCCACAGTTTGTGCAGGTCTTCTTCGCTGACGATGACTTGTACGCCTTTGCCGTCGTAGCCGCCGGTGCGGGTTTTTTGCACGAAGGGCAGCGGGATGCGTTCGGGGTCAATGTCGGCGCGGGTCTCTGCCAGATAGAATGGCGCGGTCGGCAGGTTGTGGTCGGCATAGAATTGTTTTTGCAGGCCTTTGTCCTGGATCAGGCGCAAGACGCGCGGCGCGGGGATGACGCGCTTGCCCGCTTCTTCCAGCGCTTCCAGCGCCTCCACCGAGACGTGTTCGATTTCGATGCCAACCGCGTCGGCGTCTTTGGCGAAATCGAGCACGGTTTGTTTGTCGCGGAAGTCGCCCTGTTTGAACAGCCCGGTGAGCGCGGCGCAGGGCGCGCGCGGGTCGGGGTCAAGCACGGCGACCGGCATCGGGTAGTCCGTCGCTTCTTGCAGGAACATTTTGCCGAGTTGGCCGCCGCCCAGTATTGCCAGTTTCATGTCGTACACTCCTTAGTCTCTTAATTGTGTGGCGTTTGCCACGTCCCAAAGGCGGCTCGGTCGCGCTTCGCCGCCGGTTTCTCCCGCAATCACCGGCACGGCGGGGAAGTAGTGTTGTACTTCTGCCGCGGTGCGCGCCGGTGGCGCTCCGCTGGGGTTGGCAGAGGTGGAAATCAGCGGGACGCCCGCCCATGTGCATAGCTGGCGCACCAGCGGATGGGTGGAGACGCGGATGGCGATGCGGCCGGTTGCGACGTCGCGCAGCCAGGCGGGTATGGCATCCGTGGCGGGGAGGATGAAGGTGGTGGTGCGCGCTGCCGCAAGCGTGTGCAGCCGGGCGATAAGGGCATCGTCCAAATCCGCGACCCAGTCCGCGCACTGCGCCCAGTCGGCGGCAACGAGCAACATTCCCTGCCCCGGCACACGCGCGCCCTTCAGCCGCAAAATTTCGGCGAACACCTCCGGCGCACGCGGGTCGCCGCCCAGGCCGTAAACCGCTTCCGTCGGATATGCAAAAACCTGCCGCGATTGCAGCAGGTTCAAAAAAGTATCTTTTTCCGGCGGGATGATCATCTAGTACGACCAGCCGACCGGGCAGTTGCGCAACTGCGCCTGATAGAGTGCGGCGCGGTCGGCGACCTTGTCGCTAATCGTCATCAGCCACGGCTTTTCCAGAAAACTGCGGTTTTCAAAGCCGCCCAGCCCTTCATGATAGGCAAGGTACTGGTTTTTCACGTCATTCAAATCAACGCCGTTGCGGATGACATTCTGGTTGGCGTACCAGCCGATAAAATCCACCGCGTCATCAAAGCGTTCGCGCGACACATTCTGCCGCCCGCGTTTCAACTGGTACCACTCCCACGTCGGCGCTTTCACCTGCGCGTAGCCATAGGCCTGCGAGGTACTCATTGCCGTCGGATTAAAGCGCGATTCCTGATGCATGAAGGCGAGAATCTGCCACGGCTCAATGTGCCAGCGCAGGCGCGTCGCATCCAGCGCCTCCGCCCAGTGTGGCCGCTGCGACAACAACACGCAGGCATTTTCCATCGACGACACCGGCGGCTGTGGCTCATTCTGATAACGCGGGTCGCGCGGCGCCAAATTGTCCCAGGGATCCTGACCCATATCGGCGCTGGCCGGATAATGACGGTGCTTTTTATGCCCCGAATAAGAAGACGAACAGGCCACCAAAACCAGGCATGCCAAAACGCAAAAACTCCCGTGCAAACGCATAGCTGCTCCGCTATCTGCTAAAATGCGGCATTCTACACCGCGCCCCGCAAAGCCCCAAACCACAGCGAACAAGGACCCCCATGAACCAGACCCCGGAAGCCGCCAACTTCATCAAAAACATCATCGAAGAAGACCTGAAAAACGGCAAAAACGGCGGCAACGTCATCACCCGCTTCCCGCCCGAACCGAACGGCTACCTCCACCTCGGCCATGTCAAATCCATCTGCCTCAACTTCGACATGGCTAACCGGTTCGGCGGCTACTGCAACCTGCGCTTCGACGACACCAACCCCGAAAAAGAAAACGAAGAATACATGGCGAGCATCAAGCGCGACGTGCACTGGCTCGGCTTTGACTGGAAACACCTCAACCACGCCAGCGACTACTTCCCGCAACTGCTCGACTACGCCTGGCAACTGATTGACAAAGGGCTTGCCTACGTCGATAGCCAAAGCGCGGAAGACATCCGCGAAAATCGTGGCACCCTGACCGAACCCGGCAAAAACAGCCCCTACCGCGAACGCAGCATCGCCGAAAACCGCGCGCTCTTCCAGGAAATGGTGGACGGCAAACACCCCGACGGCAGCCACGTCCTGCGCGCCAAAATCGACATGGCCTCGCCCAACATCAACCTGCGCGACCCGGTCATCTACCGCATCCGCCACGCCGCGCACTTCCACGCCGGCGACTCGTGGAAAGTCTATCCCATGTACGACTACACCCACTGCCTGTCGGATATGCTGGAAAACATCACCCACTCGCTCTGCACCCTCGAATTTGAAGACCACCGCCCGCTCTACGACTGGGTGCTGAACGTGCTGGACACCCCCTGCCACCCGCAACAAATCGAATTTGCCCGCCTCTCGCTCGAATACACCGTCCTCTCCAAACGCCGCCTGATACAGCTCGTCAACGAAAAACACGTCAACGGCTGGGACGACCCGCGGATGCCGACCATCGCCGGCATGCGCCGCCGTGGCATCCCGGCGGGCGCGCTGCGCGAATTTTGCCGCAAAATCGGCATCAGCAAAGCCGACGGCACCATCGCCATCGAATACTTCGAAAGCACCATCCGCGACTACCTCAATGAACACGCCGCGCGCCGCATGACCGTCGTCCGCCCGCTCAAAGTCACCATCACCAGCCTGCCGGACGATTACGAAGAACACTACGACCTCGCCAACCACCCGCAGGATGACAGCCAGGGCAGCCGCCGCGTACCCTTCAGCAACACCCTTTACATCGAGCACGACGACATCAGCGAAGACCCGCCGAAAAAATGGAAACGCCTCGCCCCCGGCCAGGCGGTGCGTCTGCGCGGCAGCTACGTCATCACCTGCGACGAAGTAATAAAAGATCCAGCCGGTAACATCACCGAGCTGCGTTGCCACCACGACCCGGACACCCTCGGCAAAAACCCCGAAGGCTACAAGGCAAACGGCGTCATCCACTGGGTCAGCGCCAAACACGCGCTGGATTGCGAAATCCGCAACTACGACCGCCTCTTCAACCAGCCCAACCCGATGGAAGCGGACAACTTCTTGGACACCCTGAACCCCGAATCGCTCACCATCATCCACGGCGCGAAAACCGAACCCGCCGCCGCGGCAGCCCCCGGCACCGTGTACCAGTTCGAGCGCCTCGGCTACTACGCGGTTGACCCCGACAGCACGGCGGACAAACCCGTCTTCAACCGCACCGTCGAACTGCGCGACGGCTTCAAATAAGCGGCAACATGGACGAAAAAATACCGGCATGAAGCCGGTATTTTTATATCTGCGGGTGATGCCGCAGCCGGAGATATACCCGTATTCAGGCGATGCGTTGCAGGATGGCTTCGCCTTTGGCCTGGTGGATGACGCTCATGGCGACATGGCCGGCGATGAGGACGAAAAAGGCAAAGGCGAGCGGGCCGTGGACATTGCCGAAGCTGGCCAGCATCTGCCGCGCCATGCCGGAGGCGGGGACGGCGAACATCATTGCGTACAGCGCGAGGTGTCCCGCCCTGACCGCAAAACCGTTCGTCGGACGGCGGCGGTAATGGGCGAGCGCCCAAAGAAAGCGGACGAGTGCCAGCAGCATCAGCAGTACGCCGACGGCTTTGTGCGGCTTGATGAGGACGCGCAGACTGTCGTCGAAGTGCCAGGCGAGGGCGCTGGCGAACATAAAGAGATAGCAGGCGGCCATGCCCCAGTGCAGGGTGCGGGAAACGGTGCCATAGCGGCGGGCGGTATCAGGTTGCATGAAATTTCCTTTGAGCGGGTGGATTTTGAATAGCGTGCTATTTAGGATGCAATGAAGTATAGCTGGCTAACTATTTAGATAGCAAGCGATGCTTATGCTAAAATCCGCAACCTTATTATTTACAAGGAAATTTGGAGGAAATCATGCCATTACCACGCGAAGAATCCGCCGGGTATCTCGTCAATCATGCCGCACGACAGTTCGCGGTATTGCTGGCCGAACGGCTGAAACCGCTCGGTCTCGCCCCGGCACAGAATGCGGTACTGCTGGTGCTATGGCAGGAAGACGGCCTGAGCCAGCGCGAGCTGGTCGATGCACTCAATATCCGCCAGGCGACCGCCGCCAAAACGCTGGAGCGGATGGAGCGCGACGGCCTGATTGCGCGCGAGCCGCACCCGAACGATGCGCGCATCAAACTGATTCGCCTGACGGACAAGGCGCGGGCGCTGGAAGAAGAAGTGACGGGCATCGCCCGCAGCGTCAACCAGGAGGCACTGGCGACGCTGAGCGAGCACGAGCGCGGGCTGTTTCTGGAAATGCTGAAGAAAATCATCGAACAACAGCGCACACTGACGGGCGGCGCGGCGCTGGAAGAAGAATAGGCGCGGATGGAAATCCGTAGAAACAAGCCGTAGGGGCGGTTAGCGCAGCGTAACCGCCCGTCAAACGAAACGGCTCTCTTACTGCGCGAGCAATACTTGTCGCTGCGCGAGAAGTGACGGGCATCGCCCGCAGCGTCAACTAGGAGGCACTGGCGACGCTGAGCAAACACGAACGCGGGCTGTTTCTGGAAATGCTGAAGAAAATCATCGAACAGCAGCGCACACTGACGGGCAGCGCGGCGCTGGAAGAGGAATAAAAAGGGCGGGGAAATCCCGCCCTTGTCATCAAGATTGCACACTCGCTGCGACCAGTCGCAGCACCAGCGGTCGCACCGCCAGCAGGCTGACAAAAGCGACCGGCCAGGTAATCAGGTAGGCCTTCAGCAGCCGCGCCGGATAGCCCGCATCCAACCCGGTATTAAGCGCGACCAACACGCCGCTGACAATCAGTACCATGATGGCCGAGGCATAAAGCGAGAAAAGTACGCCCGCGTATCGCTGTGGCAGTTTACGCATCACGCCTCCACTGCCGTTGGTGAGGCGGCGCAGATGAGGGCGGTTGTTGTCTGTTGGTTCATGCTTGCTCCGGTGGATTAAGAGAGCGCGCAGTCTATGCCGTACGCGGCGCGGTGAATACGGGAAAAATTGGCGAACGTCGCCACTTTATGCACGATGCGACGTGCGCACCCCGCGCAGCGCGCAGCCCAGCGCGATGAGCGCCAGCGCGGCCAACAGAAAAAACGCATACTGACTGCCCGTGAGCGTGCCACGGGCGAGGTCGTCCGGCACGCGCGCCTGTGCGGCGGCGACGATGCTCGCCGCGACCGAAGTACCGACCGCGCCTGCCAGTTGTTGCAGCGTGTTCAGCACCGCGTTGCCGTCAGCGGACAACTGCGGCGGCAGGTGGCGCAGACCGTGCGTCATCGCATTGCCGACCGCCAGCCCCTGCCCGCAGGCGTAGAGCGTATAAAACAGCATGAACAGCGGTGTGGTCAGCACGCGGCCACAGATGGCGAACAGCAAGAGCGCGACAATAACCAGCACGCTGCCGCCCAGCACCGGGCGCGCCGCGCCGAAGCGGTCGAGCAGCCGCCCGGCAAACGGTGCCATCAGCGCGCCGAGCAGACAACCGGGCAGGAGCAGCAGCCCGGCGGTGCGCGCCGATTCACCACCCGCGAGCTGCGAGTAGTTCGGAATCAAAAAGCCGAGCGCGAGCACGCAGAACTGAATCAGCAGCACAAACAGCAGGCAATAAACGAAAGTGCGCTCACGGAACACCGACAGGCGCAACAGCGGCCAATCGCTGCGCGCCGAACGGCGAGCGAACCCGGCCAGCGCCAGGCTACTTGCGGCAAACAGCAGCCACAGGGCGGCACCGCCGTGCGTCATCCGCTCCGTGGCGAGAATAAAGGCGCAGAACCCCGCCGCCAGCAGCGCATAATCCAGCGGCGAAAAACGCGCTTCTTTCGTCAGCGGCTCGCTTTGCCGCACCGCCGCCACGCCGAGGGCGAGCGAAAGCAGCAGCACCGACACCAGCACCCAGAAAATCACGCGCCAGCCATAAGCATCGACAATCACCCCGCCCAGCACCGGCCCGACCGCAGGCGCCATCGCGGTAATGAGCGAGCCAATCCCCATCAGCAGGCCGAGTTTGCTCGGCGGTGCCTGTGTCAAAATGATGTTGAACATCAACGGCAAGGCAATCCCGGTCGCCGCCCCCTGCAACAAGCGCCCGCCGAGCAGCAGCGCGAAATGCGGTGCCAACGCGCAAAGCAGCGTCGCCGCGAGAAAAAGCAGATTGGCGCAGAGAAACAGCGCCTTCAGCGGAAAACGCCGCTTGAGGAACGACGACAGCGGCACCACCAGCGCCAGCGCGAGCAAATAGCCGGTGGTGAGCCATTGCACCGCAGCGGTGTCGATGGCAAAGGCGCGCATCAGCGTGGGAAAGGTGACATTCATCGCTGTCTCGCTGACCACCCCGGCAAACGACATCAGGCCGGTGGCGACAATCGCGGCGACGAGCTGCGGGCGGATTTTTTCGGATGGCATGGAATCTTCCTTTGGTATTTGGCAAATGCAGCATTTTAGCGCGGCGGCGGTTGCGCATTTACATACACCTTGAGCGCGTAGGAGTGGTTAGAGCGAAGCCCGTAACCGCCCGCCAAACAAAACGGGCGGTTATGCTGCGCTAACCGCCCCTACGGAATCCATTTACATACGCATCGAGCGCTCAGGTGTATGTAAAAGTCCCCGCTGTCCGTAATACGGGAGCAAATGCCGAAACCTGTGCCGATCTGCCCCCTCCCCTGCAGGGCGAAGCCCGCAACGGGGGAGGGTCAGGGAGGGGGGGTGAAAAATCGCGTAGCGACCGCATCCAAAATGAATTGCAAACAGCGCCTAGCAACTTACGCGCCCTCCCAGCGCAGCGCTTCAATCAGCGCCTGCAATCCCGCCGGTTTGTGGCGGTTTTTCGGAAAATACAAATACGCGCCGGGATAAATCATGCGGTAATCGCGCAGAATCTCCACCAGCCGTCCTGCGGCAATATCTTCGGCCACCATCAGCAATGGCAGCCAGGCAATGCCGAGACCATCCCGCGCCGCCATTCTCACCAACACATTGCTGTTAAAAACCGGCGAATAATGAATATCCGCCTTCCGCTCCGCGCCATCCTGCCAAAAATACCATTCCAGCAAATGCTCATGGACATTGAGCGCAAGGCCGATACAAGTATGCCCTGCCAAATTCTGCGGCGATTGCGGCGTGCCCTTTTCCGCCAAATAATTTGGTGCGGCAACCGTCACCATTTCAAAATCCGGGGCAATACGGATGGCGACCATATCCTGTGCCACATCGGCACCCATGCGCACCCCCAGGTCAAAACGTTCGGCGACAATATCGACAAAGCCGTTATTCAAATAAAGCTCTACCTGCAATTCAGGATGCTGCGGCAAAAAATCGCGCAATTTCGGATAAACAATATTGAGGGCGACATTCTCCGAAGCATTCATCCGCACCTTGCCCACCGTCGCCTCGCGGAAACGCCCCATCTCGAATACTTCCGTCTGAATGGCATCGAACAGGGGCGCAATGCGCTCGCATAATTGCTGCCCGGCATCCGTCGTGGAAACGTTACGGGTGGTGCGGTTCAGCAACTTGAGTCCCAGCCGGGCTTCCAGCGCATTCATCGCATGACTTAGTGCCGAAGGCGACACCCCCAACTGCCGCGCCGCGCGGGTAAAACTGCCGGACTGCGCGATGATGCGGAACGCATATAAATCATTGAAATGCCTGCTCATCATGATCTCATTACTAAAGTTTGCTCAAAACTGTATGCAATTATCCCACATAATACGCCACGCCTGCGGTGGCTATAATGCGCCCGCCCACACAACGGAGCAGCGATGAACCGCAAAATCCTTTTCTTGACCGCCGCAATGGCACTTACCTTTGGAGAATACAGCATGGCCAATAATTACCGGGACAATCCCTTTACCCTGACTTATGCCGGGGCAATCACGCAAAACGAATCCGGCAAGGTGAACATTCACCCGGTGCGATACACGCAAAAACAAACCGGCATAGAAATCGCGGCGAATGTTTATACGCCTGCCGGTTACGACCCGGCGAAAAAATATCCGGCCATTGTCGTCGCCCATCCCAATGGCGGCGTCAAAGAGCAGGTCGCCGGATTGTACGCACAACAACTGGCGGAAAAAGGCTATATCACCATTGCCTTCGATGCCGCCTATCAAGGCGCCAGCGGTGGCGAACCGCGTTATACCGACAAGCCGCAAAACCGCATTGAGGACATTCGCGCTGCCGCCGATTACATCAGCCAATATCCGGGCGCGGACGGCGAACATTTGGGATTGCTCGGCATTTGCGGCGGCGGTGGTTATTCCATTAAGGCCGCGCAAACCGACAAGCGCTTCAAATCCGTTGCCACCCTCAGTATGTTCAATACCGGCGATGCCCGCCGCAACGGCTATATGCGCAGCCAAAAAGATACCATCCGGCAACGCCTCGCCGCTGCCGCCGCCGCACGCGAAAAAGAAATACAAACCGGCGAAATCCAATACACCCCGGAATTTGGCGCGGGCATGACTCCGGAACAGGTCGCCGCCATTACCGTGGACTTGTACCGCCAGGGCTATGAATACTATGCCGACAGCCATTTCCATCCCAATTCCAAAACCAATAGCACCGTCAGTAGCCTGCTGGACTTGATGGAATTTGACGTCAATACCAACGTCGATTTGATTGACCAGCCGCTGTTGATGATTGCCGGAGAAAAAGCCGATTCGCTGTATATGACCGAAGAAGTCTTTGCCAATGCGACTGGCACGGACAAAAAGGAATTGTTCAAAATTCCCGGCGCGACCCATATTGAAACTTACTGGAAACCGGAATATGTCAAACAGGCAGTAGATAAATTGACTGCTTTCTTTGGCAAGAACCTGTAAGGAGCCATCATGAAGAAAAAATTTACCATAACTGCAGCCATTTCCCTGTTTTCACTTGCCTCGCATCTGACTATTGCCGAACCTTTAATGATTGAATCCCAGGGCAGCTTTGCCGCTGGCGGTACGGTAATTACCAGCGCAGGGCAATACAATCCGCGCCCCGATGCCGTCAAAAACAAAACATCCAACAGCTTTATGGATGTATTCCAGGCCTCCGTCAAGGCGGGCGGACAAACGCTGCATGGCGATCACGCCACCGTCTTTTACCAAATCCCGGTGAATGCAAAAAAACTGCCGCTGGTATTCCTGCACGGGGCGGGACAATCCATGCGTACCTGGCAAACCACACCGGACGGGCGCACCGGATTTAACGAAATTTTCTTGCGCAAGGGTTATCCCGTTTATCTGATTGACCAGCCCCGGCGCGGACAATCCGGGCGCAGTACCGTGGATGGCACCATTACCGCTACCCCGGATGACCAATTCTGGTTTGCCCAATTCCGCCTCGGCATTTGGCCGAAATTCTTTGACGGGGTCGCCTTCCCGCAAGACGAAGCGTCGCTCAATCAATTCTTCCGCCAGATGGCGCCGAATACGGGCGCATTTGACGCGGATATTATTGCCGACAGCCTCAAGGCATTATTTGAGCGCGTGGGCGACGGCATTCTCGTTACCCATTCACAGGGTGGTATCGTCGGCTGGATGACGGCTATTAAAAGCCCGGCGCATATCAAGGCAATTGTCGCCTATGAGCCGGGCAATTTTCCTTTCCCGGAAGGCGAAGTACCGCCAGTCATTGAAAGTGCCTTTGGTAACATTTCGCCGGAAAAAGTCAGCGCGGCCGATTTCGTCAGGTTGACCCAAATGCCGATTATTATCTATTTCGGCGATAACATCAGCGACAAACCGTCTGATATTCAGGGCGAAGATCAATGGCGCATCCGCCTCGCGCTGGCACGACAATGGGCGGATACCGTCAATAAACATGGCGGTGATGTGACCGTCATTCATTTGCCGAAAGTGGGCATCAAGGGAAATACCCATTTCCCGATGCAGGATTTGAACAATGCGGAAGTCGCTGAACACCTCGCCCAATGGCTGCAGGCAAAAGGATTGGACAAATGATTAAGCCGCTACTTTTATCGCTGGGAATCATTGCCGCCATGCCGCAAGTTTTTGTCAAAGACTTGATTGTCTATTTGAGCCGCAGCCACAATACCGAAGCAGTTGCGAAAATGATTGCGGCGGAAACCGGCGGCGACTTGGTCGCCATTGAACTGGAAAAACCGTATCCCGACAATTATCGCGCTACCGTTGAGCAAGTACAGCGTGAAAATGAAAGCGGCTATTTGCCACCGCTGAAAACACATATTGCCAATTTGGCGCAATATGAGCGAATTTTTGTCGGTTTTCCGACCTGGGGAATGCAATTGCCGCCACCGGTTAAAAGTTTTCTCGCCGCCCATGATTTAAGCGGCAAGAAAATTATGCCGTTCAATACTCATGCCGGCTATGGACTGGGCAACAGTCTCGCCGATATGCAGCGCTATTGCCGCGATTGCCAAATCGGCGACACGCTTTCGCTTGAGGGCGGCAAAGAACGTGACGGTATTTTGTTCGTCATACAAGGCGACAAGGCAAAAGAAGCGTTGGAGCAGGTACAGCAATGGCTGGCGAGCGCGCCATAAATCATGGTCGCTAATGGCTATTTTGGCGAGGCGCGAGGTTTTGACTGGCGCGGTGGTGTTTTTGGTAAAACTTATGCAGTCCGGGCAATGTTTTTGGCAAGGTCATTGCTAGTGGTTAAGTGTCTTTCCTTAAACACGAAACGAGATATGGCTTGTATTATTTTGATTTTGAAGAGTCGTAGCGGTGTGACGCTCGACCTGTTCTTCATCGACACGGCTGCCGCGCCGCTTTATGTTGAGGCGGTGGGCGGCGCGTATTATCAGTTCAGCGATGAGGCGACCGGCTTTGCGCCGCCGCGTTTGCAGACGGTGCGTGAGGGCGATGCGCTGCGCGTGTCGTTTGACGATGGCCCCGCGCTGGTCATCGGGCATTATTTCAGCCGCGGCGCGGGGGCGCTGATTGGTTTGCAGGAAGGCGGCGGGATGCGGCGTTATGCCGATGCGCCGTCTGCGATGCCGCCGCCGGGGCGAGGGTGCAAGATGCGCCCGTCGTGCTGATGTCGGCAGGCGACGCCATACGGCAACGCGCTGTCGCGTTCATGAAAAACGCCGCGGAATGCGGCGTTTTTTTTTTGCATGAGCGTTGGTTTAGCTCGGTTTTTGCGCCAGCATGGTGACGAATTTGAGGCGAATCGGGTTGCCGCTCGTGTCGGTGGCGTGCATATTGCCCGGCGCCTCGTCGTAGGTCATGAATTTCCAGCCCGCGTAGTAGTTGCGCAGTTCGTTTTCGCGGAAGGTGAAGGAGAACGGCATCTGGCAGGGGTAGTCGGCGGTGTTCATCGCCGAGACGATGAGGTTGTAGCCACCGGGGCGGGTGTGCGCCTGGATGTCGGCGAGGATGGCGGGAACGCGCTCCGGGTCGAGGAACATGAAGACGACGGTGGCGACGATGTAGTCGTAATCTTCCGCAAGGGCGGCGCGGTTGATGTCGTAGGTTTCCGCGCGCACGGCGAGGTTTTCCTGCGCGGCAAGGCGGGCGACGTTCTCCGCCGCGCCGGGGTTGTAGTCGCTGGCGGTGACGTCATGCCCGGTGAGGGCAAGATAGAGCGCGTTGCGCCCCTGACCGCAACCGAGGTCAAGCGCCTTGCCCGGCGGCACGGTGTCGCTTGCGGCGACGACGGCGGAATGGGTGCGGGTCATGCCGTATTTTTTGGCGAAGTAGTCGGCGGGTTCGCAGTGAAATTCGAGCTGCATTTGTGTGTCGTCATCGAGCAGCTCCACGCGGTGCCATTGTTGCGGGTAAATCGTCCACACATCGCTTTCCGGGGTGAGGATGTGTGCGGCGATGGTCGCGCCGTCTTCCGTCAGTTCGTGGAATTTGAGGCGACCGGCGAGCACGCGCAGTTTGCCCCAGGTACCGGCCTGGGTGTTGTGCTGGTGGGTGACGGCGGACGGGATGGTGTCTTTCGTCCACACGGGCATGGTTTTGTAGCAGAGGAGTTGGCTCATGGCGGGTTCCGGTTGGGGGATGAATGGGGCTGTGAAAAACCGCCGGGGTGCGGCGGTTTTTGCGGGAGCGGGCGTTACAGCGTCGCCATGTCGATGACGAAGCGGTATTTGACGTCGCTTTTCAGCATCCGCTCGTAGGCGGTGTTGATGTCTGCCATTTTTATCATTTCCACGTCGGCGGTGATGTTGTGCGCGCCGCAGAAGTCGAGCAGCTCCTGCGTCTCCGCGATGCCGCCGATGAGGGAACCGGCGACGGCGCGGCGGTTCAGCACCAGCGGCACGGTGGCGAGCGTTTCGGCGGTCGCGCCAATCAGGCCGACGAAGACCAGCGTGCCGTCCAGTTTCAGCGTCGCTAGGTAGGGGTTGATGTCGTGCGTGTAGGGCACGGTGTCGATGATGAGGTCGAACTGGTTGGCGGCGGCAGCCATCTGCGCGGCGTCGGTGGAGTTGATGATGTGGCTGGCGCCGAGGCGGCGCGCGTCTTCCGCCTTGTGCGGCGAACGGGTAAAGAGCGACACTTCCGCGCCGAGGGCGTGCGCCAGTTTCAGCGCCATATGGCCGAGGCCACCGAGGCCGACCACGGCGACGCGGCTGCCCGCGCCAATGTTCCAGTGGCGCAGCGGCGACCAGGTGGTGATACCGGCGCAGAGCAGCGGCGGCACGGCTTTAATATCAAGGTTTTCCGGCACTTTCAGCACGAAGGCATCGCTGACGGTGATGCTTTGCGCGTAGCCGCCGTAGGTCGGCTGGCCGTCGTGGCGGTCGCGGCTGTTGTAGGTGAAGGTTGCGCCGTTTTCGCAATATTGCTCCAGGTGATGCTGGCAGGGCGCGCATTCGCGGCAGCTATCGACCATGCAGCCGACGGCAACGAGGTCGCCGGGGCGGTATTTGCTGACGGCGCTGCCGACGCTTTTGACGCGACCAACGATTTCGTGGCCGGGGACGACCGGGTAGAGGGTGCCGCCCCAGTCGTTGCGCGCGGTGTGCAGGTCGCTGTGGCAGACGCCGGTGTAGAGGATGTCGATGACGACGTCATCGGCGCGCGGCGCACGGTATTCAAAGGTAAACGGCTCCAGCGGGCTGGTGGGGGAGGCGGCGGCGTAAGCGCGGACGGTTTGGCTCATGGATGGCTCCTTTGGGTTGATGGGAGCGGGCATCATACCGCAGGCAACGGGGCATGACGGTACAACGAAACAACGAAAAAAGGATGCCCGCAGGCATCCTTTTTCGTGGCTATGGAATGGTGTGGCGCGGTTAGCGCGGTTTGCAGGAGAAGGCGACCGGTTTGCCGTTGTGGTCGAAGGAGAGGACTTCGGCCTTGGCGAGGTTGTTGCCGTCGGTTTTGACGAGGTGCAGCATTCCGGCGTCCGAGCTGAAGATGAGGTTTTTGCCTTCGCTCGCCGCTTCGTCCATCGGCATCCGCACGCTTTTTTTGCCCTGGCGTACGACTGCGGTCGGGCTGGGGGTATCGATGCCGATGTATTCGACGCGCAGGTTTTTGCCGTTCTGGCATTGGTAGTTGCGCGTTTTCCCTTTGCCGTTTTTGGCGCTCTTGGCCGGCGCGGCGTCTGCGCTTTCGCTGTCAATGGCTTCTCCGCCCGCTTTCACCGGCAGGCGACGCGGTTGTGGCGCGGCGTCGTCATTCGCCGCCAGTTCTTCTGCCGGGGCGGGATTGGCCTTGACCGGCAGGCGGCGCGGTTGTGGTGCGCTGTCATTCGCCGCCAGTTCTTCTGCCGGGACGGGGTTGGCCTTGACCGGCAGACGACGCGGCGCGCTGTCTGCGGCGGGCGCGGCTTTAACGGGGACGGCTGCCGCGACGGGCGCCGTCGGGCCGGACTTTTTTACCGGCATCGCCTCGCCTCCTGCGGGGGCAGCAACCGGAACGGGCGCGGGTGCGGGACGCACGCCAACCGGTACGGGGGCGG
Source organism: Cardiobacterium sp. (assembly GCF_057314735.1). Classification (NCBI taxonomy): domain Bacteria; kingdom Pseudomonadati; phylum Pseudomonadota; class Gammaproteobacteria; order Cardiobacteriales; family Cardiobacteriaceae; genus Cardiobacterium; species Cardiobacterium sp. The sequence goes on along the minus strand of NZ_DBHKZK010000047.1, from coordinate 16,519 downwards.
GCATCGGCTGTACCGGCACGGGTGCGGGACGCGTAACCGGGACGCCAGCGCCGGCGGGATAGCTGGCCGGGACGGGCAGCGGTTGTGAGGCACCGCCTGCGCCGCCATCAAGGTAGATGGTGACGTTATAGGGGCGCGCTTTTTTGCTGTGCGCGGCGTTTTTGTGGTTCTGCACGATACGCACTTCGTAGTTGCCGCTGTAGGGCAGGGTGTGTACCGGGCCGAAGCGCATCCCCATTTCTTCGTTGAACAACGCAAATTCCATCGCAAAGTTTTTGCTGTTCGGTACCATGCGGATGGTTTGTCCGGCGTTGCCGCTGAAGTGGTAGGCGGCGATGCCGAGGCCGCGAATGGAGCCGGAAATGTGCGCCTGACCGTTGCTGAAATTGAGCGGGCGGACGTTGATGCGGCTGCGCGCGGCGGCGGCGTTCGGCGGCATGATGGGCGTCCCGGGCGGGACGACGGTCAGTTGTCCCTGGTTGCGGATGGCGGGGACGGTCTGGTTGCCACCCACGCGATAGGTTTCGTGGTAGGTGGTGCGGGCGGTGGCTTGCGTTGCCGCAATGGCCAATAGCAGGGCTAGGGTTTTTTTCATGGGTTAAACACTCCTGTGCGAATTACAAGATTGCGGTAATGTAACATAGTTGTTCATCTTTTGCCGGGTAAAAATGATGTTTTTGTCATGTTTCGTTTTTTCCGTCGATTTTTCAGCGGTTTGTGTGCCGTGTTTTTCTTAATGTGAGGTTTTTTGATGAATGTTGTGGAGGCGAATGCGGCAGCAGTTGGCCGTCTGTTGCAGTTAATCACACCGGCGCCGGACGCGCTGGAGCAGGAAGCGGTGCGGGATGCGGTGCAGGCGGCACGCGACCAGGATTTGCCGCTGATGTGGGCGGTGTATCAACTGGGCCGGGACGAGGCGGTATTTGCGGCGGAGTGGCCGGACGTGTTCTCGCTGGTGGAGCAGTTGCGTATGGTCGCGGCGAACTGGCAGGCGGATGTGTTTTTCGGGGTGCAGGAAGCGGAGGATGAGGCGCTGGTGTTTGAGTGCGACCCGCGCTGGTTGTTGCAGGTGGCGGCGCGCGAGCTCTCCGGCTACGGCCTCGCGCTGTGGCGCTGGCAGGGCGACAATCCCGGTTTGTGTTTGGGTTTTGTCTGCCGCGAGGAGGACGGGGACTTGTTGCTGCAATGCGCGACGGCGTTGGAGACGCGGCTGCTGCGGGTGGAGGACGAGGATTGGGAGGAAGCGTAGCGGCGGATGCCAAGCTGACGTTATCAAAAAAAAAAAGCTGCATAATAACCGTCCCTTGACCACCAGGAGACATCATGCAACTGACCACTTCCCTCATCCGCCTTGGCGCGACGCCGCGCGACAAAAACGAGGCCATCCGCCAGGTCGCGGCGCTGCTCGCCGAAAACGGCAAGGTCGCGCCGGAATACGTCGAAGGCATGTTCGCGCGCGAAGCGCAGGAAAACACCTACCTCGGCAACGGCGTCGCCATTCCGCACGGCACGCCGCAAAGCCGCCACCTCATCAAGGAAACCGCCATCGCCGTGCTGCAAGTGCCGGGCGGCATTGACTGGGAAGACGACGAGGGCGAGCCCGCCTATCTCATCGTCGGCATCGCCGCCAGCGACAATGAGCATTTGGCCGTATTGAAACGCCTCAGCACCGTCGTCGGCGACGAGGAAGTCGCGGAGAAACTGGCGAAAACCACCAACGCCGAAGACATCCGCAGCGCGCTGTCGGACGTCGCGGGCGGCGAAAGCGCCGCGCCGCAGGCCGCCGCCACGGGCAAATTCGTCATCGGCATCACTTCCTGCCCGACCGGCGTCGCCCACACCTACATGGCGCAGGAAGCGCTGGAGAAGGGCGCGCAGGTGCTCGGTCACGAAGTCAAAATCGAAACGCAGGGCAGCGTTGGCGCGGATAACGTCCTGACCGCCGAAGACATCGCCCGCGCCGATGTGGTCATCATCGCCGCCGATACCAATGTTGACCTCGCCCGTTTTGCGGGCAAGCGCCTCTACCGTACCGGCACCAAAGCGGCGATTAACGACGCGGTGCAGGTCATCAATACCGCCTTCGCCAGCGCGCCCGTCTTCGGCGATGCCGACGCGGCGGCGAGCGCCAGCGCCAAACCGGAGCGCACCGGCGTTTACAAGCACCTGATGACCGGGGTGTCGCATATGCTGCCGTTCGTGGTCGCGGGCGGGTTGCTGATTGCGCTCGGCTTTGCCATTGGCTCGTTCATGTTCGGCGACCAGGGCATCTACATCTATAAAGAAGAATACGCGGGCACGCTCGGCCAGACGCTGTTCCAAATCGGTAAAGACGCCTTTGCGCTGTTCGTGCCGGTGCTGGGCGCCTACATCGCCTACTCCATCGCCGGACGCCCCGGCATCGCTCCCGGCATGGTCGGCGCCTATATCGCCGCCAGTACCGGCGCGGGCTTCCTCGGCGCGATTGTCGCCGGGTTTATCGCAGGCTATTTCGTCGCCTGGCTGGCAAAAATCATCAAGCTGCCGCGCGAGCTGGACAGCCTCAAGCCGATGATTATCCTGCCGCTGGTCGGCACCGCCTTTATCGGCTTGTTGATGTATTACTTCATCGCCCACCCGGTCGCCGAAGCGCAAAGTGCACTGGAAACCTGGCTGAAATCGCTGCAAGGCTCCAGCGCGCTGCTGCTCGGCGCATTGCTCGGCGGGATGATGGCGCTCGATATGGGCGGCCCGGTGAACAAGGCGGCGTACCTCTTCTCCAGCGGCCTGATTGCCTCCGACGTCCTCGGCCCGATGGCGGCGACGATGGCAGCGGGGATGACGCCGCCGCTTGCCATTTTCTGCGCGACCATACTGTTCAAAAACCGCTTCACCGAAGAAGAACGGCAGGCGGGCAAGGCGGCAGGCGTGCTGGGGCTGAGCTTCATCACCGAAGGCGCGATACCGTTCGCGGCAAAAGACCCGCTGCGCGTCATCCCGGCGCTGATGATGGGCTCGGCGGTGACGGGCGCGCTGAGCATGGTCTTCGGCTGCGGCCTGCGCGCGCCGCACGGCGGCATCTTCGTGCTCTTCATCCCGAACGCGGTGGTGAACGTCTGGGCGTATGCGCTCGCCATCATCGTCGGCACCGCGGTCAGTACTGCCTGCCTCGGCGCATTCAAAAAGCGGCTGGCGTGAGGCGCGCCGCATAAAAAAATCCGCCGGGTTCGCCTGGCGGATTTTTTTTTGTGGCAGCAGCTTAAAAGCTGGTGATGCAGGTAATGATGCCGAGGATGACGCCGGGGGCATTGGCGATGGCAATCGGCCAGTCGCGTTCCTCTTTCAGCAAGCCATAGGCAACCCAGAGCGAGCAGTTAATGGCGGCGCACAACGGCTGGACGGGGGTACCTTTATGCCCGGCGAGATTCGCCTGAATCTGGAAGATATAGGAAGCATACATACAAATGGCGGCAAAGGTGGCGACGACGGCAAGGATACGGATATGTTTTTCGTGCATGGGATTCTCCAGTTTGTTGCAGATTTCAAAAATGATTCGCCGGGGCGAATGGACGGTTTTATAAAAACCATACGGCTTGTGCGACAGGGATTATTCGATAAATCATTTGCCGTGGAATAGGGGAATATTGGCAGTTTCGATGCGTGGCATTTCAGGCTGTTTATCGCCGTCTTTGTTCACGGGAGAATGCCATTCTAGCATGGTGCGAGATGGCTGCCCGTAACAGGGTTGCAAAAACACCTGATTTTTCAATGGACGTTAATGCGGCGTCAATGGGCGTGGTTATGGGGCGGACGGGTGTTTTTTGCGGTTATTTTTGCGATACGTTTTTTGTCGTTTTTGTAGGTGATTTTTTATGTTTTTGAGGGCGGATTTTCTTTGCAGGATATGCGAAAAAAAAGCCCGCAAAGGCGGGCTTTTTGTTGAGCGCATAGGGTTATTTGCCATTGAAAAATCTCCCACCCCTACAGGGGGAGGAGCATATCGGCGGGGTTTTGTGCATTCGTTTCCGCAGCCGTGTCAGTGTGGTGGGGCAAGCCCCATCCTACGTTTACTTTTGCGCTACCGGCAGATGTTTTAATGCACGATTTTCGGCCTGCCGTTTTCAATTTCGACGGTCTGCCCTTCGTCGTAGGCGGTGAAGATGACGGGGGTGACGAGGCTCGGCACTTTGTCGGCGATGGCGGCGAGGTTCACTTTCACTAGTTCTTGTCCGGCGACTACCCGCTCGCCTTCTTTGACCAGCACTTCAAAGCCTTCGCCATTGAGCTTCACGGTGTCGATGCCGATGTGGATGAGGATTTCCAGGCCGTTGTCGGTTTCAAGCCCTATCGCGTGGCGGGTGGGGAAGATGGTGGCGATTTGTCCGTTTGCCGGGGCGCGGACGATGCCGTCGCCGCCTGTCGGGTCAATGGCAAAACTTGCGCCGAGAGCGCTCGCGGCAAAGGCGGGGTCGGGGATGTCTTCGGCAGCGAGAACGCGGCCTTGCAGCGGCATTTGCCATTCGGCGGGGATGGAGTCGGCATCGCCGGCGGGCGCGGTTTTTGCGGCAGGGGCGGCGTTTTCAACCGGGGCGGCGGCGGGTGCGAGGCGTTCCGGGTTGTAGCGGCTGCGCGCGAAGGCGAGGGTCAGGCTGAAGGTAACGGCGAACGCGATTGCCATCCCGACGATGTACGGCGTCAGGTATTGCGCGCCGATGGAGATGATGCCGGGGATGCCGGCGGCACCGAGGGCGACGGCCTTGGTTTTGTAGAGGGTGATGTAGGCGCTGGCGCAGGCGGTGCCGATGAGGGCGGCGTAGAAGGGGTAGCGCAGGCGCAGGTTTACGCCGAACATCGCCGGTTCGGTGATGCCGAGCACGGCGGAGATGCCGGAGGCGGAGGCGACGCCTTTGAGTTTGGCGTCGCGGGTGCTGAAGAGTGCGCCAAAGGCGGCCGCGCCTTGCGAGATGTTGTTCATCGCGGCGATGGGGAAGATGAAGGTGCCGCCGGTGTTGGCGAGATCAGCGATGAGTTGGGTTTCGACCGGGATGAAGCTGTTGTGCATCCCGGTGATGACCACCGGCGCGTAGAGGCCGCCGAGGATGGCGCCGCCGAGAACGCCTGCGGTGTTGTACAGCCATTGGATGGCGTCGGTGAAGGCGATACCGGCGTCGCGCGTGGCGGGGCCGACGACGGTGAAGGTCAGCAGCGCGGTGATGGTGATGGCGAGCAGCGGTGTCAGCAGCAGGTCAACGCTCGCCGGGATGATGCGGCGCAGGCCGCGTTCGAGTTTGGCGAGTATCCAGCTGCAAACGAGGATGGGCAGCACCGTACCCTGGTAGCCGACTTTGGCAATGCTAAAGCCAAGAATATTCCAATATTGCAGGGTGCCGTCGGCGGTCGCTTGCGCCAAGGCGTAGTTGTTGGTGAGGTCGGGGTGCACCATGATCATGCCGAGCACCGCGCCGAGGTAGGGGTTGCCGCCGAAGATGCGGGTGGCGGAGAAGGCGATGAGGATGGGGAGGAAGACGAAGGGCGCGTTGGCGAAGGTGTTGATCATTTCCGCCAGCCCCGCCCATTGCGGATAGGCTTCGATCAGCGTTTTGCCCTTGATGACGAGGTCGTGCGCGGTGAGGACGTTGTTCAGCCCCATCAGCAAACCGCCGGCGACGATGGCGGGGATGATGGGGACGAAGATGTCGGACAGGGTTTTGACGAAGCGCTGGATGAGGTTGCCCTTGGCGGCGCCGAGGTCTTTCGCTTCCTGCGTGCTGACCTGCTTGACGCCGGTAATATCGAGCAGTTCGGCGGTGACTTTGTTCACCGTCCCCGTGCCGAGGATGATTTGGAATTGCCCGGCGGTCAGGAAATTGCCCTTGGCGAGCGGGATGGCGTCCACGGCGGCCTTGTCGATTTTGGCTTCGTCTTTCAGCACCATGCGCAGACGGGTGGCGCAGTGGGTGGCGGCGGCGATGTTGTCGCGGCCACCGACGGCCGCGATGATGGCTTCGGCGGTTTGGCGGTATTCGTTCATTTGGAGAACTCCTGGTTGGGTGGAAATTTTGTTATTCAAGGATGGCTGGCAGGAATCCCCATTCCTGCGAAGCAGGGAATCCGGGGCGGGGTGAATGTTGCTGATTTTTCCCTGCCCCCACCCCACCCTCCCCCACGGGGGAGGGAGCCTTCCGGTTCAGCGATGTGTTGGCGTGGATGCGCCGCCTTGTGCGTGCTGCGCGTGGAAGGCGTGTAGCTGCTCGCGGTCGGGCATACTGTTTATCGCGCCGCGTTGCAGGGTGGTGATGGCGCCGACGGCGGCGGCATGGCGCAGCAGGGCGGCGATGTGTTCGTCGGTAAGCGCCTGTTGCAGGTTGAGGTTGAGGCGGCTCATTTCGGCGAGCAGGCCGCCGATGAAGGCGTCGCCCGCACCGGTGGCGTCCACCGCCTGCACCGGGTAGGCATCGACCGCGCCGCGCTGGCCGCCCGCGTCGTACCACGCCGCGCCCTGCGCGCCACGGGTGTAGATGATGTGTTTGACTGCGCCGCGTTGCAATTGGCCGACGCCGCGCGCCGGGTCGCGTTCGCCGGTGACAAATTCCAGTTCGTCATCGGAGATTTTGAGGATGTCCGCCAGCGGCAGGTATTCCTGCACGGCGGCGTGCAGGTCGGCGGGGTTCGGCCACAGCGGCAGGCGCAGGTTGATGTCAAAGCTAATCAGCGCGCCCGCTGCGCGGAAGCGTTCGATGGCGGCGCGGTGCGCGTCGCGCATCGGGCCGGGGGTGAGCGAGACCGAGCAGTAGTGGAGGATGTCGCCCGGCTGCGGCGTGATGGCGGCGAGGTTTTCCGGCTGGTAGAGCATATCGGCGGACGGGTCGCGGTAGAAGGCGAACTCGCGCTCGCCGTTCTCATGCAGGGTGACGAAGGCGAGCGCCGTTTTCGCCGCGCGGGTGCGCTTCAGGTAACGGGTATCGACACCCGCCGCCTGCGCGGTGGCGGCAATCTGTTCGCCGAAGGCGTCATCGCCGACCTGGCTCAGGATGTAGCTTTCGCCGCCCAAGCGGGCGTAAGCGGCGGCGACGTTGAGCGGCGCGCCGCCGACTGCCGGGGTGTAGCGGATGTCGGCATCAGGCTTGCCGGGGCGGCTGGGGACGAAGTCAATCAGGGCTTCGCCAATGGCGTAGAGGGCCATGTGGGTCTCCTTTGGTTGGGTGGACGGGTGCGAGGGGTGTGTTATGTATTGTGGATAATTTCACAGGTCATGTGGATTTTAGTACGCCTCCTCTTGTCGCGCCATCATGAAAACGCCCGCTTTGCGGGAAAAGCGGGCGTTCGTTCAGGTGCTGCGCGTGGCGGCGAGGCTGCGGCGGATGCGGCGTTGTTCGACGCTGAGGTCGGGCGGTGGCAGGCGCGGGGTGAGTTGCCAGTGCAGTTGTGCGGTATCAACGCCGAGGCGTTGCCAGGCGAGTTCAAGGTGGGTGCGGCATTCTTGCAGGGTGGCGAGTGGCGCGTCGGCGGCGAGGCTGATGCTGTCCTTGCGGGTTTGGGTCAGGCGGTAGTCGGTTTTCCACGGCAGCAGCCTAGCCAGCGCGTGATGGCTGGTCTGCGGGTAGATTTTGCTGCGGTGGATGAGGCTCGCCGTCGGCAGGATGAAGATGTCGTCCAGTCGCCCTTCCACCGCGCGCACGGTTTGGGTGCAACTGCCGCAGGGGCAGGGGTTCGGGTCGTCGGCAAGGATGTCATCGACGCGGTAGCGCACCAGCGGCAGGGCCTGCGTGCCAAAGGCGGTGATGAGCGGGATGTAGTGCTGGTCGTCCAGCCATTCTTTTTCGACGTGGTATTTTTCTTCGGCAAGGTGGAGGCGGCCATGCGCGCAGGTGATGCCGAGCAGGCCTTCGACGCTCTGGTAGAGGTCGCCGACGACGGCGAACTGGCGCCGCAGTGCGAGGCGGTCGCGCGCGGTCAGGGTTTCGCCGCTGTTATAGACGCGGGTGCAGCGGGTGAGTTCGAGTTCGCCCTGCATGATGCGGCGCAGCAGGGCGAGGAGGATGCTCGCCGGGGCAATGATGATGTGCGGTTGTTGGTGGCGCAGTTTTTTCAGCAGGTAGCCGGGATCGTCCTGGATGTCGTAGCTGTGCAGGGTGAGCGGTTCGCTGTCGAGCTGGTAGCAGGGGGCGTTGTTGCCACGGTAGTACCAGGCGATGCTGAGGGTTTCGGGCAGTTCGTCCGGGTAGAGGCGGGCGAGGATGGCACCGATGCGGTCTATGCGCTCTTCGTGGCTGATGAGAAAGGCGCGGCGGCGGCCTTTGCTGCCGGCGGAGAGGAGCGGAATGTAGTCGCGGGCGAAGTAGGCGTAATCGCGCGAGATATCGGCACGGACGGCGCGGGCGAAGACGTCTTCGTGGCGCGCGCCGAGGGTGTTGATTTGGTCGAAGTGGCGGGCGAGGTCGTGCGCGGTCAGCACCGGCCAGTTTTCCAGCGGCGTGCCGAGGTATTGCCGGTAGTAGGGGCTGCGCGGCAGGGTTTCTTTGTAAAGGCGGAGCAGCATCCGCCGCTGCCATTGTTCGAGGGCGTCGCGGTCGGCGAAATACTGGCGACGGTTGCGCTGGTATGAAGCGAGGATTTCGTAGAGGTTGTTGGCCCGTGGTGGCATGGCGTGTCCTTTTGCGTGTGTGGCGGGCGGAGTGTGGGGATATGGTGGGGCTCACCCCACCGGCTTTTTGCTTTTTTGTACCCCCACAGAGGGTTTTAGTGGCGGAAGTGGCGCATTCCGGTAAATATCATCGCCATGCCGTGTTCATTGGCGGCGGCGATGACTTCCGGGTCGCGTACCGAGCCGCCCGGCTGGATGATGGCGCGCACGCCGGCTTTGGCTGCGGCATCCACCCCGTCGCGGAAGGGGAAGAAGGCGTCGCTGGCAAGGACGCTGCCGCGTGTGTCCAGGCCTTCGCTTTGCGCTTTCAAGACCGCGATTTGCGAGGCGAAGACGCGGCTGGTCTGCCCCGCGCCAATGCCGATGGTGGCGCGGTTTTTGGCGAGCACTATCGCGTTGGATTTGACGGTTTTGGCGATTTTCCAGGCAAAGAGCAGGTCGTGCAGCTCTTCCGGCGCGGGTTCGCGTTCGCTGACGGTGCTGAGGTTTTCGCTGTTGATGATGCCGCTGTCCCATTCTTGCACGAGCAGGCCGCCGTGGATGCTGGTCAGTTGCCATTCGCCGCCGGTGTGGCCTTCGCTTTTGATTTCCAGCACGCGGATGTTCGGCTTCTGCGCCAGCACTTGCAGCGCGTCGTCGTCGTAGGCGGGAGCGATGAGGACTTCGACGAACTGGCGGCTGATGATTTCGCGCGCGGTTTCGCCGTCCAGCCCCCGGTTGAAGGCGATGATGCCGCCGAAGGCGGAGGTGCTGTCGCAGCGGTGCGCGGCATCGTAGGCGGCGAGGATGTTGTCGCCCAGCGCCGCGCCGCAGGGGTTGGCGTGTTTGACGATGATGCAGGCGGGGTGTTCGGGGAAGCGCAACACGGTTTGCAGCGCGGCGTCGGCATCGGCGAGGTTGTTGTAGGAGAGTGCCTTGCCCTGGATTTGTTTGGCGGTGGCGAGTGTCGCCCCGGCCGGTTTGCGGCTGGTGTAGAAGGCCGCCTGCTGGTGCGGGTTTTCGCCGTAGCGCAGTACGCCGTGCAGTTGGTAGTCGGCGTGGTAGTGCTGCGGGAAGCCTTTTTCTTGCGCGCCAAACAGCGGGATGAAGTGGTTGGCAATGGCGCGGTCGTAGTCGGCGGTGTGGTCAAAGGCTTTGGCCATCAGCCGCTGGCGCAGCTCAAGGTCAAAGGCGCCGCGCTCGATGGCGGTGATGACTTCGGGGTAGTCGGCGGGGCTGACGACGACGCCGACAGATTCGTAGTTTTTCGCCGCCGCGCGCACGAGTGCCGGGCCGCCGATGTCGATGTTTTCTACCGCCTCAATGAGGGTTACGCCCGGTTTGTCAATGGTTTCGCGGAAGGGGTAGAGGTTGACGATGACGAGGTCGATGGGGGCGATGCCGTGTTGGGTCATCACCGCGTCATCGGTGCCGCGCCGCCCCAGGATGCCGCCGTGGATTTTCGGGTGCAGGGTTTTGACGCGCCCGGCCATGATTTCCGGGAAGGCGGTGTGCTCGCTGACGTCCTTGACGGCGATGCCGGCGTCGCGCAATGCCTGCGCGGTGCCGCCGGTGGAGAGGATTTCCACGCCGCTCGCGGCAAGGCGGCTGGCAAATTCGACGAGGCCGCTTTTGTCGGATACGCTGATCAGCGCGCGGCGCGGGGTGATGTTGTGGCTCATGGCGGGTCTCCCGGTCTGGTATGGTTGAAATGGCGCTTATGATACCGGATGGGCAAATGGTTAGCGGCGGCAATGGCGCTTTTGTTAAAATGAGCGCGTTTTTTCACCATAGTAGATGACCCGCGTGTTGCAATTCCGTTATATCTGGTGTGTGTTTTTGTGGTTTCCGGTGGAAGCGGGGGCGCTGCAATGCGCGGCCGACCCGCTCGCGGTCTTTACCGAACTGGGCGGCGACCCGAACGACAAGGAAGTGCACGTCCGCGCCGACAATTCCGAAGGCGATTATCTGCGCGCCGACTTCTCCGGCTCGGTGGAAATGCACCAGGGCGACAAGCACCTCTTCGCGCCCGAACTCACCTACCGCCACGAAGAAGGCAAGGCCGATCTCAACCGTGGCGGCGTCATCTCCTCGCCGCAGGCGGCGATTGAGGGCATCAAGGGGCATTATGACAGCGAAGCGCAGACCGCCTCCTTTGAAGAAGCCGAATACTATATGCGCGGCAAACAGCAGGCGGCGGTGGGGTCTGCGAAAAACGCGCGCTTTGACCGCAAAAACAACCGCGACGACTTTGAAAGCGTCACCTGGACGACCTGCCCCCGCCTCCATCCCGCCTGGCACATCAAGGCGCATACGCTGATGCTCGACCACAACCGCGAACGCGGCGTGGCGCGCGACATGACGCTGCGCATCGGCAAAATCCCGGTGTTCTACCTGCCCTACTTCTCTTTCCCCATCAGCTCGGCGCGGCAAAGCGGTTTCCTCATCCCCTCGATGGGCAGCAGCGAAGAGCGCGGCTTTGAAGTCAGCATCCCCTACTACTGGAACATCGCCCCCAACCAGGACGCCACCTTCACCTTCCGCCCGATGACCAAACGCGGCCTGATGGCCGACGCCGAATACCGCTTCCTCGGCGAAAAACAGGAAGGCACCCTCTACGGCGCGTTGCTCGCCAACGACCGCAAACGCCCGCATCACCCGCGCTGGAGCTGGCGCGGCACCCACCAGTACCATTTCAACGACCAGTGGCACACCGATCTGCTGCACCAGCAAGTCTCTGACGTGGACTACGTCAAAGACCTCACCACCGACTTCCGCCTCTACGACGAATGGTATCTGGAGCGCCATTTCACCCTCTACGGCAACACCGACTACGGCAACCTCATGCTGCGCGCGCAGGACTACCAGCGCATTGACCCGGTAGTCAGCGAAGCGGACAAACCCTACAGCCGCGCGCCCCAGCTCACCTACAACCACAGCATCAAAAACGGCAACTGGCGCTATGACGTGAGCGCCGAAGCCGTCCACTTCCGCAAAGACGAGTTGGGCGGTGCCAACCGCTACAGCGGCGACGTCAGCGCCGCTTACCGCGCGGAGGCTGCCTACGGCTACATCGAGCCGCAAATCAGCGCCAACTACGCCCATTACGACTACAGCACGCGCAAGGACAAGCTGCGCGGCAAACACCACGACCGCTTCCTGCCGACCTTCAGCCTTGACAGCAAACTCACCTTCGAGCGCGGCTTCGACTGGCAGGGCGAAGACTGGACACAAACGCTGGAGCCGCGCCTGTACTACCTCTACACCCCCTACAAAGACCAAAGCGAAATCCCCGACTTTGACACCGACGAACGCAGCCTCTCCTGGAACTGGCTCTTCGCGCGCAACCGCTTCGTTGGCGAAGACCGCATCGGCGACGCCAACCAGCTCACCACCTCCGTCAGCAGCAGCTTCTACCGCAACCACGACGGCCAGGAAAAACTGCGCCTCTCGCTCGGCCAAATCCAGTACTTCAAAGACCGTCGCGTCCAGCTCGGCGACAAGGCCACCGAAAAACAGGGTCGCTCCGTCCTCGTCAGCGAAGGCCTCTACCAGATTGACCAACACTGGCGCCTCTATGGCCTCACCTACTGGGACACGCAAAAACACCGCAACGAACGCGACGTCATCAGCCTCGACTACCACCTCGACCGCGACCGTTTCATCAACCTCGCGCACCACTACAACCGCCGCGACTACAACCAGACCACCCTCGCCGCCACCTGGCGCATCAACCCGCAATGGCGGCTGTTCTACCGCAGCGACTACTCGCACCGCCACCACCGCCTCTTCAACCACGTCAGCGGCGTCGAATACAACGACTGCTGCTGGGCCTGGCGGCTGGCGGGCAAACACTGGCGCGACCGCCCCGGCGACGACCAAAAACACAGCGCCATCTATCTCGAATTCGTACTCAAAGGACTGGGCAACATGGGCAGCCGCTCCGGGCGGATGCTGCAAAAAGAAATCCACGGCTTCACCCCACTTTCAGAGGAGAACACCTTTTGAAAACACTCACCCTCGCCCTCATCGCCATCGGCATGAGCCTCGCCGCCCCGGCACAAAACCTCAAATTCGGCCCGGCCAACGCGCCCACAGGCGCCGAACAACCCATCGACGAAATCGGCCTCATCATCAACGACGAAGCCATCACCCGCCGCCAGCTCGCGCAAGAAATGGAGACCGCGCGGAAAAGTATGCCGAAAGACCTCAAACTGCCCGCCGGTGAACTGGAGCACCAACTGCTCGAACACATCATCATGAACCACCTGCTCGCGCAAATCGAACAAAAAGCCGGGCTGGACATCAGCGAAGACGAACTGAACGCCGCCATCGCGCAAATCGCCGAACGTAACAAAGTCAGCGAACAAAAACTCTACGCCCAGGCACAACGCGACACCGGCCTGAACCGCGACGCCTTCCGCGCCCAAATCCGCAAAAGCCTCGCGCAAGAACACCTCAAAGAAGGCATGGTCGGCGCCGACATCAACATCAGCGACCGCCAGGTGGACGAATACCTCGCCAAACTGGCGCGCGAACAGGGCAGTACCATCCACGTCCAGGACCTGCTCATCCCGCTGCCCGACGGCGACGCCAACAGCCGCGCCAAAGAAGTGGACAACAAAATCCGCGAAGTTTCACAAGCCCTGCGCGACAGCGGCGGCAACCTGCAACAGGCGAGCGCCCGCGTCGCTGACGCACACTACAACGACTTGGGCGACGTCAACCTCGGCACCATCCCGCCGCGATTTGCCCGCGCGCTGGCCAAACTGGGCGCAGGCGAAATCGTCGAAAACCCGGTAGTGGACGACGACGGCATGCACTTCCTCAAAGTCGCCGAAAAACACAACGCCGAAGGCAACTACACCCTCGCCGAAGCCGACGTCTCACACATCCTGCTGCGCACCAACGACGGCCACGACGATGCCAGCCAAAAAGCGCAAATAGACGCCATCTACCGCGAACTGCAAGCCGGGGCGGACTTCGCCAGCCTCGCCCGCCGCTACTCCGAAGACGCCCAAACCGCGGCCAAAGGCGGCGACCTCGGCTGGGTCAGCGCCGACCAGTTCAGCGGCGAACTGGCGCAGGCCATCGAAAAACAGAGCGTCGGCAGCATCAGCAAACCCGTCAAAACCCCCTACGGCTACCACATCATCCTCGTGCGTGACCGCCGCCAGAGCGACAAAAGCGAAAGCGTCGTGCGCGAACAAATCAAACGCAACCTCTACGCCAAAGCGCTGGACGAAGCGTGGCAACAACGCCTGCAAGCCCTGCGCCGCGAAGCCTACATCGACATCCGATGAACGAAGTCAAAGCCGCCAAACACCTGGGGCAACACTTCCTGCGTGATGAAGCCGTCATCGCCCGCCTGCTCGCCGTCATCAACGCCCAGGCGGGCGAGCGCATTCTGGAAATCGGCCCCGGCCTTGGCGCGCTCACCCTGCCGCTGCTGCGCCAGATTGGCGAACTGACCGCCGTCGAATACGACCCGCGCGTCCTCGCGCCGCTGGCGAAAAAAGCTGCCGCCCTCGGCACCCTGCACCTCATCCACGCCGACATCCTCGACATCCACTTTGACGACATCCCCCCTCCCCCCGTGGGGGAGGGGGGGGGTGGATACAGTAAATACCTCGCGCCAGCGACAAAATCACTCCCTCCCCCGCAGGACGCAGTAGCGTCCGCAGCGGGACTGGAACAGCTCGCGCGAAGTGCGAGAAAGGGTTGGGGAGGGGGTAAAGCCAGCGCTTCCAGCACCGCTGCTTCTTTAAGCACCATCACCGGCGAGGCATTCACCGCCTCCCATTCCCTCGCAGAAATACCCCCTCCCCCTGTGGGGGAGGGTCGGGGTGGGGGCAGCAAACAATCCGCGTCAGCGACAAGTACGCCCTCCTCCCCCCGTGGGGGTGAAGTTAGTCCGCATACCGCAGCTGCCGAACCGGGCAACGAACACGCCGCGCCAGCAACAAAAAAACTCCGCCTCGTCGGCAACCTGCCCTACAACCTCTCCTCGCCCATCCTCTTTCACTGCCTCGCCCAGCGCCAGCACATCCACGATATGCACTATATGCTGCAAAAAGAAGTCGTTGACCGCATCACCGCCGCGCCCGGCAGCAAAACCTACGGCCGCCTCAGCCTGATGGCACAACTGTGGTGCGAGACCACCGCGCTGTTTGACATCCCGCCGGACGCCTTCGACCCGCCGCCAAAAGTCGATAGCGCCGTCGTCCGCCTCGTGCCGCGCACCGCCCCCGCCTGGCAGATAGATGACCTCGCCACCTTTGACGAGACCGTGCGCCTCGCCTTCGCCCAGCGCCGCAAAATGCTGCGCAAAACCTTCGCCCACTGGCTGAGCGCCGACACACTCGCCGCGCTCGCCATCGACCCGACCGCGCGCGCCGAAACCCTCGACGGCGCCGCCTTCGCCCGCCTCGCCAACGCCCGCTACCAACAGGAACGCCAAAAATGACAGTAACCCGTATAAATAAACCCGTCATAACCCCCTCCCCCGCAGGACGCGCAGCGTCCGCAGCGGGGGAGGGTTGGGGTGGGGGTAGCGATATGGCTCACCACAGCAACGCGCTGAAAAAATAGCTTTCTTGTGAAGATGAACAGCGCCTCAAAACACCACCACATTTCCACCATTAAAACCGTCTAGAAAAAACCATGAAGCAAACCACCGTCATCATCAGCGGCCACAGCCACGGCCTCGGCGCCGCGCTCGCCGCCGCCTGGCTGAAACACGGCGCGCGCGTCCTCGGCCTTTCCCGGCGCAACAATCCCGCACTTGCCGCCGCTTACCCCGGCCAACTGCAAGAAATCGCGATAGATTTGGCCGACCCGCAAGCCGTGCTGGATTACAGCCGCAGCGACGCCTTCCGCCACACCTGCCAAACAGCGGAAACCCTCTGGCTCATCAACAACGCTGGCACCGTCGCCCCCTCCGCCCCGCTCGGCGCACAACCCGATGACGTCATCATTCACGCACTGAACCTCAACATCACCGCCCCCCTGCTGCTTGCCAACGCCGTCCTCGCCCACGCACGCGACCGCGATAACGTGCGCATCGTTCACATCAGCAGCGGCGCGGCGCGCAAACCCTACCCCGGCTGGAGCATCTACGGCGCAAGCAAGGCGGCGCTCGACCGCCACGCCGCCGATGCCGCCGCCGAAGGGGTGCGCATCACCAGCCTCGCTCCCGGCGTGGTTGATACCGCGATGCAGGCGGGGATGCGTGCCGACCCCGCCTTCCCGTTGCGCGCACAATTCGCCGCGCTGCACGCCGACGGCAAACTGCAAAGCGCCGCCGCGACCGCCGCGAAAATCCTCGCCTACTGCCTGAGCGACCAATTCGCCCGCGAACCCGTCACCGACATCCGCACGTTCGACATTTCCTGAATTATGGTGGGCTTGCCATACCATTTAGATTTATAGCAATCCTCACAAAGCCCTGTACGGCGTTGCGCCGCTTTGCCGTACTTATAGCCATCCACTGAAAGTTTCAGACAAGGCGCGTCGCTGAAGGCAGTACGCGGTTGTACGGCGAGGCGACGCAACACCGTATGAGACTCTCGGTGTATCGCTATAAATGTACTGTCTTCAGCGGCGCGCCTTGTACAGAACTTTGTGAGTATCGCTATAACGCTGTCGCTGCGTCGTTTTTACTTCAGTATTAAATGACGCACAAAATCGGATCTGAGTTTGTGATGGGAAAAGACTGGGGTGAATCATTTTGCAGACAAGAAATTTGTACAAAAATTGCTTTTCTATAAAGGCGTTTCCTGATATTCCCAAATCATAACGACGATTATTGCAGCACTGGTTTTGCACCAACACAAGCAAGTGCGTCAGGCCAGCAGACTATTTTGGGTGGTGTCCTAAAATGTATGCTGATAAACGGCGGGCAAACAAAAAGCAACG